>NZ_NIZW01000063.1 GCF_002727185.1 Rhodopirellula bahusiensis | reverse complement strand
ACAAGAAGTTCTTCGGAGTGCTCTGCCATGACAAGGCGTGGCCATGCTCATCCAGTTTCACTCCGCCGCCAGGAACGACATAGTGAACGTGCGGATGATAGACGGCCGGATCGCGACCCCAAGTATGAAGTACGCCGAAGAACCCAAGCTGGCATCCTTTCAGACTCTTGGTTGCCGCGCCCACATCGCGAATGCTTTGGCTGCTGGCATCGAACAGGCATCGGTAGCCGTCACGTTGGTGAACGCGCAGCACCAACCCAATCTCCCGGGGCACCGTGAAAGTGACCAAGAAGTGATGAACCGGCATCAGCTTGGCAGCCTGCGTTTCAATCCAAGTCTGCGTTCGCTGGTGACCGCAGTTCGGGCAGTGCCGATTGCCACACGAACGTCCGACCCAGTGATCGCTTCCGCAACCACCGCACTGGTAGTGAACACCACCCAGTGCACCGGTGCGACAACGAGTGAACGCGCCAAGCACTTTGTCTTCGGCGACCGAGATCGAATCGGCGTGTTGCTGCAGGTATGCCGGTGCGAATTGGCGAAGAGCCTCCGCAACCGTGGGCATTT
>NZ_NIZW01000062.1 GCF_002727185.1 Rhodopirellula bahusiensis | reverse complement strand
TTGCAAATTAAAAACGGCATCACATCATCGATGAAATGGCCAATTACGTTTTTTTGGGAATTGGTGTGATCCGCAGTGCCAGCGCCGCTGCCACTAGTGATTAAACCTTCTGCGTCGTAGCAGCATTGTTGAGCGGGAGCAGTGATGCCGCTTGCATTAGACCGAAAGCAAACATCGCATCCATCATGCGTTGCTTTGTCGGGGGGCGACTCGTAGAAATCTGATCCTGACTCGATTTCGTTCTGAGAACACGGGCACGACGGAAGCTTGTCAAGCCAATCGTCTGACTTTTGCTTTTCATGCCATTTCTTGCACCACGCTTTGGCTCTATTCTCTGGCCACTCTTTGATTCGATCGATAAGACTGTTGATAACCTTCTGAGCTTGACCGAGCGGGCTGGTGACTTGCTGCCCCTCAAGCATGGCATCGGCCTCGGAATCGCTTAACCCGCTGCCTCCAAGCATGTCGCCAGGAATCATGTACTGCATACCAGTTGGGTCAACCCTGCTTAGCGCAATGTAAATCCGATAGAGGCTCAATCCATCAACATACCCAATCGGGTCCCTGGAGCTAAACCTTCCCAGCAGAGCGTCGTACCATCGGTTTCGGAAGTAGTACAGGCCTGCTGCGGGCGCACACTCTCGGCTGGTGTAGGTGTAGTGGACCGCGTAGTTGCTGCTGGATCTGGGGGTGTAGTCAGCGGCGAAGACGCGGAGGTTGCCGTAGGGATCGTACTCGTAGCGTTCTTGCACGCTGCCGGAGTCACTTACCACTGCCGTCGTGTTCCAGTTTGCATCGGGCAAGTAGTACAAACGCTCGCTCATTAAGCCGCCCGAAGGCGTGATGTCCCGGTCGCGAAGGACAAGGTCATCGATGTAACGCATCCCCCACACGTAGTGACGCCGTGGCATACTCGTTGTGTCAACGTGTTCTTCCACGCACTGCCAGTCTTCAGTGAAGTAGTACTGACGCGTTTGATCCAGAGTGCCCGAGGTGTACTCCTTGGCAACAATGCGGAAGTTGCGACCGTCGTACTGGTTCTCCAGCAAGATGTTGGAGTTGGAATCGTCGACGAGCTTAGTCATTCGGTTCCAGGCATCAAACGTGGCCGTCATCGTGGCGTTGGTGCCCAGGTCAGGACGCGGGTTGGTCGTCGTGTTGCCGTTCTTGTCGTAGGACGGTGTGGCCCAGATGTCGCTCGGCGTGTTGCTGATGTCGGTGATCTCGTTGACAGCGTTGGCGGTGCGGGTTTGGTTGAAGTCCCAGGTTCCATCACCATTCTCGTCTTGCCGGAACTCTTTCCAGTTCCCTGTTGCATCC
>NZ_NIZW01000061.1 GCF_002727185.1 Rhodopirellula bahusiensis | reverse complement strand
GACCGAGGAAGCAAGATCGCTTAAGAACAGGAGAAGCAAAATTGCTTTTATGCTGATTGATGGACCTCTGGAGTGTTTGTCGCATTCAAATCACGAGAAGGAAATTTCTGAACCAATATTCTCGTCTATTTATGAGCACGTGCCAGCCATCGCAGCAAAACTAGTCGAACGTCTTCCTAGTCTGCTCGACGCCACCGATGAAAAGGGACGCACACCGTTAAAACTATGCGAAGAAAGCACGTTGCTCAAAGAAATGATACCGTTTGTCGAGAAAACACATGCTGCCAAAGTACTTCGGCAGCAGACCGTTAAAGGGTTTTCAAAACAGGATCTCGAACGACTGTAGTTACCAGTGATCTGCCGCGCGTCAGCCCAACCAAAAATAGTTGCCCTTTCAAAATTGACTTCGGATATGCCGCTTTTCGGGAGGCGGCATGACACCAGACCACGAGCTGACTTCATCAATCAAGAACAATTGCTTTTAAGAATCGGTCAATTCAGACCTCACCGAAATGCTAGCGAGGTTTCTGACTTCGATTGATCGGTGAGCCAGTTTCTGATTGGTCGAATCTAAACGCCCATGAAGGCTTTTTCACCATCGACTGTCTGTTGTCATCAATGAAGATGGCAGGTAGCTGGCGGCAAGATCCGTCCTTGCTGTCCATTCCGTAGCCCGACAAGAAATGCATCGATGTGCGGTATCCATACCAATCTGGACGAAGGGACTGCGAAGGACACTCTGGTTTCCACAAAAATGTCACAGTCCGTACCAGCCGGTCGATGTCCTGCTGGCTGTAGCGACACAGCTTCCTGATGAATTGAATGGTCTCAACGATCGTGTTGCCAGTTTCGCAGATGTCATCTATCAGAAGCACTCGCTTCCCTGCAAGATTTTCGCGAGTCAGGTCTGATGCCATGACCACGGGCTCACCTCTGATTTGCCCGTCGTAACTCTTGATATCGATATAGCGATCGACAACTCGATAGCTCGCGTACCAGGAACGATAACCTGGATCTTTCAAGGATGGAGCAGGCTGTGAAGCACACAACGGCGCAAGATCTGATGAGAACGTTTTCCCACCATGCATTACAGTCAAGAAAACAACATCGTCACCTCCGTTCGCCATAGAACAGTAGTAGTTGCTGATTGATTCAGCGAGCAACTCTACGCAGCGTTCGACCTGTTTTCGGCTCAATAGCGGGTTGCCAAAGCGTCCCTGTTTGAGTGGCCGGCGAATTTTCGGAGTTGAGTTGATAATCGACAGTTCTTGGATCATTGTATCGCTTTCTTTGGTGTATGAGGCGAAAAGGCCTCCAAACGGTTCAATTCCTGGACCGCTTGGAGGCAATTAGGACACGGTCTACTACGCAATTCGGCGGATAAGTGCCAACGCGATGACGGGTTTCAGTGCTTCAGCCGATGAGTGGCGTACAGCAGCATCGGTATCGACTCCTTCGAATCGAATTCCAATTAGGAAGACGCAGGTTGCCATTGCTAAAAGCGCGACGCCGCACGGCAACAGAGAGCGACATACAAGAAAGAGTCGGCGGCCACTCTTCGAATCCGGCCCAGCATTCTGGATCTTACTGACCA
>NZ_NIZW01000060.1 GCF_002727185.1 Rhodopirellula bahusiensis | reverse complement strand
GGATCACACGCCCCACCATCGAAAAGTTCAGCCGTCGGACGGCACTGATTGAAGCGGAGGCTGAAAAACGCGGTATCACCGATGCGGATGAGAAAGGGCGTTTGGGAGCACAGACGCGGGATAAGAAAGCATCCAACACAGTCCCGGCAGCAGAGCTACCGGTAAAATGGAAAAGCCTTCTCTCACCGGAAGAGCGAAGGCAATTTCAGCAACTGGCGGGGAAGGAAATCCTGCCGGCAAAGGAGAAGACCTCCGCGAGTCAGGCGGCGGATTTTGCGATTGAACACTGCTTTGAGCGAGACTCCGTTGTTCGGGAGCGTCAATTGATGCGTCATGCGATCTTGCGAGCCATCGGCGTCGCCTCACCGAATGAAATGTGCCATGAGGTACAGTCCAGGCCATTGATCCGCAGTGGGGAAGAGGAGAAGACACTCGTCACGACTCGTGAAATACTCGGCGACGAGCGCGCCATGCTGAGCTTTGCAAGGAGAGGCAAGGGCGAATACGATCCCCTGGCTAGTCAGCACCAAATCAAGCGAGCGTGGCTCTCCGACGAGCAAAAGGAGGTCATCCACGGCGTGCTCAATTCACATGACCGTGTGGCGATCATTCGCGGGGTGGCAGGTAGCGGCAAGACAACGGTCATGCAAGAAACAATCGAAGCCATTGAGAACGGGGGTAAACACGTCACGGTCCTCGCTCCAATGGCCCAAACGGCTCACGACGTGCTCGGCAAACAAGAAGGACTCGATGCTCATACGCTTGCCCGATTCTTGGTCGACAAGCAGATGCAGGAGGAGTCCAGAGAAGGGGTGATTTGGGTTGATGAAGGAGCGCTCATTGGGACGCGCGACCTGACTCGGCTCACAAGGCTTGCCGACCGGCTGGATTCTCGGCTGATCCTCAGCGGTGATGGAAAGCAGCATCAACCAGTGACTGCAGGCTCACCGTTCCGTTTGCTGGAAAAGCAAGCTGGGATCAAGCCGCTGGAGATCCAGACCATTCGCCGCCAGGAAAAAGAGGACTACCGTCAGGCAGTCACCCTACTCAGCCAAGGAGACGCTGCAGCGGGACTCCAGAAGTTGAGCGAAATTGGGTTCGTGCAGGAGATCGACGACGATGAGGAACGGTACCGAGCCATGGCAAGAGACTATGCTGACTCGGTCAGCAGCAAAGCAGCAACCCTGCTCATCGCTCCGACTCATGCGGAGCGGGAACTCGCAACCCAAGCTGCCAGAACGGAACTCAAATCGCGGGGCATGATTGACCAAGTTGATCACTCGGTCGAAACGCTTCAGTCCAAACGGCTGACCAAGGCTCAGCGCGGCGATCCTCGAAACTACGAAGCCGGGAACGTCGTTGAGTTCATCACAAAGGGGAAAGGCGGGTTCCGGCCTGGAGATCGAATTGAGGTGACATCGGTCAGTGAGAAAGCCGTGAATGGCGTTGCCTGGGGCCGGCACGTTGAAATACCGCTTGACTCTCCTGGTACTTTCGAGCTCTATCGAAAAACGGAAAGAGGTTTTGCTGCGGGGGATGTAATCCGTATCACGAAGAACCGAAAAGCAAGCAAGGACAAGTCACAAAAGCGGCTGAATAACGGAGGGCTCATGACGATTGATGGCTTCACCGAAGATGGTGACCTGAAGCTCTCCGATGGCCAGGTCTTGGCAAAACAATGGGCTC
>NZ_NIZW01000059.1 GCF_002727185.1 Rhodopirellula bahusiensis | reverse complement strand
CTTGCGCATCAACTGTTGCAAGTCGAGCGACAAGGTCACTGCCTATAAGAAACGTGACGCGTCAAGGAAGTTCTCCAGAGGCCAGTACAACTTGTTTATCACCTGTTGGACAGGTGGGAATAAGTGGTGAGGCATATTCTACACAGTTTGCCAGTGGGAATAAGTTGCCTCCCGGGCGCTCGTTCTGGTCAGTTGGCATGGACTTCGTCCACGTGGGTGACTTGTTCTCACCTTGACGATTCCAGGATGTTGCGTCCTCTTATTGATCTCAACTGACAATTTGACAGCAGAACGCGAGCCAAAGGACTGCATCCTTTGATGCTCGCGAAAGTGTCCAGTGAAGTTCGCATTGTATTCCTGGGGATCCGTTCCCCGTTTGCAAACATTTTTGCAAACAGTGGACAAAACAGCACGTTTTGAGCGGTGGTTTCAGCGTGTTTCTCGCCTAGCTTGTTCACGCTCGTGAGACATTTCTGGTTGTGGAGGCGATGCTGTGAGGCCTTGCTTACGCTGCGGGTTGTGAGTGGATCCTTGCTTATGCTGCGGGTTGTGGCTGGGGCCTTGCTTACGCTGCGGGTTGTGATTGGATGCTTGCTTACGCGGCGGGTTGTGATTGGAGCCTTGCTTACGCGGCGGGTTGTGATGGGAGCCTTGCTTACGCTGCGGGTTGTGATTAGATGCTTGCTTACGCTGCGGGTTGTGGTGGGAGGCTTGCTTACGCGGCGGGGTGTGATGGGAGCCTTGCTTACGCGGCGGGTTGTGATTGGATGCTTACTTATGCTGCGGGTTGTGGTTGGGCCTTGCTTACGCTGCGGGTTGTGGTTGGATCCTTGCTTACGCTGCGGGTTGGGATTGGATCCTTGCTTATGCTGCGGGTTGTGAGTGGATCCTTGTTTACGCTGCGGGTTGTGATTGGATGCTTGCTTATGCTGCGGGTTGGGAGGGAGGATTCTCAGGCTGGAAGCCTAGGCCACTTGGGCTGCAAAACGACGGCGTGAGTGACTTGCTGAGGTGGCAGGTTGGATGACGCGAATTGGATTGACACCGTTGAGGTGCGGGAGTTGAGTTGTTATGGGGACGTTTTCGAAACCGGCGAGTGCCGAGCAGAAGCAACGTTGGGCAAAGATATGGTTCCAAAAGCTTTGCCAATTCCACCGGCGGAAGACGGAACCGGATTGGGCGTTCTCGGCTGATGATGTGATTGCGTTCCTTCAATCACGTCGCGATGCGGAGGTGCCGGCTTGGAAGCGGATGAAGATCATCGAGGGCTTGATTCAGTACCGTGAAACGATCCAGCGTCGAGAGGTGGACGACCTGCTGCCGCTGAAGGAAAAGATGGGTGAGATCATCTTGATCGAGCAAGCTAGGACAGGCGGGTTGGATTCGATCGACGATGTGGTCGGCAAAATCAATCCCAATGAGATGGATGCGATTCAGGAGTTCCGTCGATCGATGCGTCGAGCCGGTTTGGCGATCGCGACTGAACGCAGCTATGTGAACAAACTGAAGGCGTTCATGGCGGACCGTGGACTGAATTGTTTGGCGGATTTCGACCGGATTCACGCTTCTGACGTGGAGGCTCACCTGACGGATTTGGCGGTGGATGGCAACGTTTCTCCGTCGACTCAGAACCAAGCGTTTCATTCTTTGCTGAAGTTCTTCGAATTGGTGCTGAAGCGGGAGATGGGGAAGATCGAAGCGATCCGTGCGAACAAGGATTCGATGGCTCCCACGGTGATGTCACCTGGTGAGGTAGGCCAAGTGTTCGAGGGACTCGAGGGCGTGTATCTGGTGATCGCGAAGTTGCTGTATGGTTGCGGGATGAGGATCAGTGAGGCGCATCGGTTGCGGGTCAAGGACATTGATTTTGCGAACAAGCAAATCGAGATTCGTCAGTCCAAGGGCAACAAGAGTCGATTGGTTCCGATGCCAGATGATTTGATTGAACCGCTGCGGCGTTTTGTTAAGACTCGCGAGGCTTTGCACGAACATGATTTGGCCAACGGCACGGCGTCGGTGTATCTGCCGTATGCGTTGGACCGGAAGTATCCGTCTGCGCATCGTGAATTGAAGTGGCAGTATCTGTTTGCGTCGCACCGATTGTCTCGGGATCCCAGAACCGGCCGCATCCACCGTCATCACTTGCATTCGAGCACCTTCCCAACTCATTTGCGACGCGCGGTGGAGCGGGCGGGGATTTTGAAGCATGTGACGAGCCACACGTTCCGCCATTGCTTTGCGACGCATTTGCTGTGGCAGGGAACCGACATTCGTCAGATCCAGCAGCTGCTGGGGCACAGTGACGTGAAGACGACGGAGATCTACACGCACGTGCGGAATCCGAACGAGGCGAAGGTGGTCAGTCCTTTGGATCGGTTGGTGCAGGACGAGGCGGCGACTGTGGGTTGCGCTCGGGCCGACTGAGGGCCTCAGTCGGCTAGTGCGCCTGCAAAGGCGATTGAATTGTCAGGTGAAAGTCCTGATTGGGGAATTCGTTACCGCCCCGTAGCTGATGGTAACTGCGTTTTCAACAGAAAGGGTGGAGAGCAACCAAAAGCGAATGAGCAGTCCGTAAC
>NZ_NIZW01000058.1 GCF_002727185.1 Rhodopirellula bahusiensis | reverse complement strand
TTCTGTCACCCATCAATGGGCAATTCATCATCGTCTCTCCGACACAAGCCGAGTCCACGAAACTTGCAACCGTACTCAAGGGTCTCTAAAACGGTGTAACCATCGCGTGAACCGGAGAACGCGAGCTAAGCGATTTGGCCGTTAGAGACTTTCCCGCGCGTTCCCGGTTACGCGTACCGTTCGCCGACAGACGCAATGTATCAACTCGCAATTCTCCTCGTCATCGCTGTGCTATCGGGCTGCGGTTCCCGCAACATGAATCAGCATGCAAGCACCGATGGCGATGATGCATCGCGTTCAATGCCATGCATCACCAGCATGTCTAGAACTTCGGGGGACATTACCGTCCACTTGCTTCAGTTGTCGGAGCGGCGAATTTCGTCGGAGAATCTTTCGTACCTCGATCTGATGTTCGTCCTCGAATATTCCGGCCCTGAAGACGTCGGCAACATCAACACGACTACGCCGGTATACCGTCAGGTAGACGGAAAGGATGCACTACCGGAGGGCCCTACGGTTTCCTCGTATTCTCGCAGTGTGCCGCTCGAAGACTTCGATCCCCCTCCCTTCGTCGATTTACCATCAGTCGACGGCTACGGGCTGGTCATGATCAAAACGGTTCCAGGGCACGTCCCAAGGAACACGATTGCGATTTTGGTGGACTTTGGGATCAACGAAGATTCGGCAACGTTTAGTTTTCCGATCCGATGGGTCGATAGCGGCGAACCATCGGATGCACCCGAGTCGGCGAGTCGGGCATTTTGACAACGGAAAATCTCTCGCGCCGACCGGGTGATCCGCAACGTTCTGCCAAGAAGATACTGTGATTCCTAAACGCAACCCATTGCTGATCGCCATTGGGCTGTTCCTTTGCATCGCGGCGTTCTTGAGGGGCCAATATCTGCTTGGCACGAGTGCAGCCGTCACGTTTTGCCTGCTCGTTGCTGCGAGTACATTCGTCGCTTATCGCGTCTTTATCACAAATCGGCGCCACAACATCGCCCGGCGCACTATCGCATCGCTGTTTGCCACAACTGTCTTCGCGGTCCTTTTCTTCTCGCCGAGTGTGAGCCCCGGTATCGCCTCTCTCTCCCGCCGACACCGAACCCAGATACGGGCCGAAACACAGTTACTGAACGTACTAACGCCTGATTCACGATTTGCTGACGTTCGAGCCACGTGCGACGCGAAGAAGGCGTTGTTTGTCACGATTCATGGGCGTGTTGAATCCGATACTGACTTGATGGAACTGCGCGCTCAATTAATCGCTGAATGCCCCGATATCGAACCAGCTTTCCTCTACTGGCGACTATCGGTCAACGACTCAAATGAATTGTACGATGGTCGCGATTCCGATATCTTCGGTGAAGTGAACATGCAGTGAATCGGGCAGAACCATGAAATGCACGGGAGAACGGGTGGTTCGTTTTCTCGTCTGCTTGCACGTCGTTCGCCCGTTCCCCGTGATTTCTACCGTTCGTCGGACTAAAGGCGTGAAGTTCAGCCTCAAAGCACTGTTGATCGCTTGCCCGCTGTTCGGCTTGGCTGTCGGGTGGACACTTCGTCAACTCAGCTACGACACAGCACTTCAGCGTAGTAATGCTCAGCTTTACTTCGCTGACGATCTTTGGTTTGACAATCATGCGAACATCTCGCTGGCGATCTCCAGCAACAAACCCGAAGCGCTGGCGGATGTTGCAGCAGCATGCTTCTCCGAAGATTCGAAGGTTGACCGCCAGACTATCGACGCATTATTGGCCATGCCAAATCTGAAAGTTATATCGTTCGATCGTTCAAGCATAGATTGCGACGCATTTCAACGCCTGCACGCAAGCAAATCGATCGAATTGATTGGGTTCGGTGGCACGAATGTCACCGACGATGACCTATACTCTTTGGTGCCTCTAAAATCATTGCGAGTGGTTGACGTCTTTCAGTCCGAAGTGACGCCGGAGGGAATTGCCCGTTTCCGCGTGGCAAGGCCAGATGTGCATGTTCAAAATTGGTACAACTAAAGACCGACGAACCAAGCGATGAACCGAAGTCGCGGAGTCGCCGTATTTGACAATGGAAAATCGATCGCCGCGACTCGGTTATCGCGGTCGTTATCCGATTGATGAATGACATTCAGACTTCGTTCCCTTCTGATCGCTGTACTTGGCGTTGCAGCCTGTTTCGCTTTTTACCGACCTATCGCTGACCGCCTGCTTTCACCGCGATTGGACGGTTACTACATTACCAGCACGACTGAACCCGCTTCTTATCCATGCACGAGAGGAGTGTTCGTAGTAACTGATCCACGACTGCAGCGTCACCGAATTGTCGCGTTAAATCGAATGACGACTCAGCTGGAAACGCCGTATCGCGAGTCGCCGGACTGGTTCGTGTACGAGCTTCATGCCGATGGCCGTGGGGTCGAGTGCTTTGTGAATGATCGACGGATATATGCTACTGACAGCGTTCAGATATTTTACTCGATTGACGATCATCCACCCCGCCTTCTGATTGTTCCATGGAACGAGTACCCGAAGCACGTGGTCATTTCGCCGGATACAATCTGGCGGCTCTACATTGATACCATAAGCGGATAACCAATAAGCTGCTATGTGGGTTTTATAGTTTGGCAGTATAGCCGTTTCGGCGCGTACGTTCAGCGGTCACACTTTTAGTGCGTTTTCGAAGATCGAGTCTCCGCCCTGACG
>NZ_NIZW01000057.1 GCF_002727185.1 Rhodopirellula bahusiensis | reverse complement strand
AAGTCGCTCGTCGGCATGCTGAAAAGGAACCGGCCCATTGCAATTTGGTTGGTCTCGATCGAGCAATTGAGATAGCTTCTCTTTGAGAAGCAACGCTATTTGCCTCGCGTTATACTCTTCTGCCGATAGGTAGCCAGTGGTGCCGACCAAACCCGGCAGCAAGCTTCCGTCACAGCGTACTGGCAATATGTATTCGTGATCTCTGTTCGGTGCTTCCTGTTTTGCGATGTCGTATTCAAATCGAGCGATTTCACAATCGAGGTAGTTCACAGAAACGATCGGTACGACTGTTCGGCTCTGGCGACCGTATACATCGTGATAAACCCTCTCAGACTTTCCCCACATGAACGCCTTGTTATCGCGATCGTAGAATATTCTGAGCCCGAGGCGTTTGGCTTCGCGAGCAATGCTGCCTGCAAGTTTCCTGTCCTTTCCGCTAAACGACAATGCTGCGTCGTAATCGAACGATTCTCGCTGCTTTGTTTTTCGCTTGGATCTTCTTTTTGAAATTGAGTTGTTCCTAAAAAGTAGCCCGACATTTCTCGCCATCCAGCAAAACCGATTTTGCTGGAGGCTATCGAAGCCCGCTGCACTCTGGATGCCTTGACGATCTTAACTAAGCAGCGCCTTTAGGTTATCCCACGTCCACTTGTAAGTGCGTCCGCCGCCGACCACAGCCCAAGACGACTGCCCGTTTTTGTAGCCAATTAGCTGAAACCTGGGCTTTTCAAACCCAGTCGCGACGGCGACCTCCTTCAGCACGCCAGGAGCTGCATTAGTCTTGGGACCAAGCAAAACGACAAACACGTCAGCCCGCCCTATCGCAACGCGAGCCTTCTCAAGCCAAGTCTTCTCTGGTGCAGCCTCTTTCAACGAAAAGTCCACAATCTCAAACGGTGAATCTGGCAACTTCGATTGCCCGATTAAGAACTCCTTGAGTGCCTTGTCATTATCAAAGTCATAACTCACAAAAACCTTCTTTTTCGCCATCAAACATGCCTTTGCGTGAAAGAAACCGCATGCCTTTGGGAGGTCCAAGCCGAGGCCGGGAACAGTTCTCCAGAGGGGGCACTGAATCTACAGCGAAGAAAGTAGTGATGCAAGCACGCTAGTCCGCTCAAGTCAACCGCCGAAGCATTCGATTTCGTCGCCAAAGGTCTGAAGCGAACAGGCGATCGGCGTCGCTAGAACGGGAAGACTTCAAGAGCGACAGGCCTTGTGTTCGGTGTTCAATCAGTCTGTTAATTCGATCGCCACAGATTGGGATCGGCTGTTTCACTACTCCGGTGGCCGACGCCGGTGCACGGATTAATTTGACAAGCAACTTTGCTGGAACATTACTCTGCCTTGGAGGAGCCCTATTGTTCGAATACAGGAGACTATGGTGTGTGGAGTCAATCAAAGAGTGATGCCATCGCGTTCCTTTGGCTTGAGGGGAACAGGTGGCGGTAACGCCTCCGCGTAGCCTCAGACGTATGGCCGACCCACTCATCGATCATCCGCTGATCGATACCTTTGCTAGCACAAACTGAGATGAAGCTATGCCGAAGGCAGTGCCACCCTTTAACAACGCTCCATTCGCTACCTTCCAGGGGTTGCCGAAAGAAGTGAGCGGCTTGGTCTTTGGTCAGGCCGTCCGTTGACGGTTTTGACTTCCTGGAATGAAGAATGGGCTCTCGGTGGCAAAACGTGAAATTGGTGCCCGGGTGCACGGCGAGCCACTTCAGCAAGACTGTTTCCAGCGGCTTGGAGATGGGAACACGGCGATTACTGAAGGAGCCACGGACGCGTTTCTTTTCGCGGATGGTGAATACCCTCTCATCCAGGTCGATATCAGACAGTTGAGAACGGATCAACTCGGACCGCCTTGCCCCAGTGTATGCCGCAGTGGCAAACATTGGATAAATAAACGGAAGCGATGCGGCCATCCTGACATGTTCGAGCAATTGCTCAATTTCCGCCATACTGAGATAGAGTGCGTCCCAAAGGTCAAGTGAAGCACCGCCCGCAACTTGACGATTGATTTGGTCACGAGTCTGAAAAACAGGAGCCTCCTTGGTTTTGGGCATCTTCAGGTTCTGATTCGGAAAGCCACCGCGGAGTTGCCCTGAGCCTACACCCCACTTCCAAACGGTCCCTAGGGTTACGATCTCCTTCTTGATCGTCGTTCCGGCGACCGTGCCATTTCGCGTTCTCTGCTTCGAACGTTTTGTCACGTATCTTTGAAGGTCGTCCTGTGACAAGCCTTGGACAACGAACCGCTTGCCAAGTATCCGCTCCAAGTGGCCTTGGTGGATCTTCATCGTCGCGATGGAGGTTTCTTCCAGAGTGCCCGCCGGCAACCGATCGAAAAACTCGGTAAAGAGTGCCGAGAGAGTAAGGGAGGCCTTTGCAACCGGCTTTTTATTCAGTTTTCCATCTGAGAGCAGGAATGTCATCAGATCGGATCCCGCCGGAAGCTGAAGACGCCCTGATTCGATCAGACTGATATTTTCCTCGACCCTCAGTTTGCGACTGAGAGCGGCGTCATGATCGTTGGTTTTGAGCGAACGCACAAATCGCTTGCCACCGAAGCGAACGATGATGTTGTAGCGTCCATTTCGAAGCTCGATGCCGGCCATGGGAGCGTGCCCTACGATTGCCATCCAAGTGAAATGCTGGTCGCGTTTTGGTCGCGTTTCCAACCGGCCCACAAAAAAAGGGCTCACCGAATAGTACGGTAAGCCCTTCAAAAGGCAACAATTTGCAGTGTTTTCTTAAT
>NZ_NIZW01000056.1 GCF_002727185.1 Rhodopirellula bahusiensis | reverse complement strand
ATCAGCCTTGCCAACGGCGAGCTTCGATTCGCTTCGGCTGCGGCAAGCTGCGGTGTTGCGCCGATGGTGAATCCCAATGCCGGAAGAACGATCACTTGGTCTAATCTTAACCCGGTTGGTTTGGCGAACGAGATATATCATCCGATTAAGCAGGCGATACCAGAGCCATCGCCCTGGATGACTTCGCAAGAGTCCGCCGCGATTGCCGAGATATTGAAGCCAACTTTCCATGTTCTCGAATACGGCTCAGGGGCATCAACATTCTGGCTCTCCAAGCGAGTGAAAATGATCAGCACGGTCGAGCATTCTTGTGAATGGCTCAATAAGGTGCTCCCGTTTCCGGGCAATGTTGACGTGATTCATCGCCCGCCAGCTTGGCCGTGCCACGGATTTGGTCCCGCAGAGCCCGGTCAGTTCAATGACTACGTCGCGGCCCCGGCTCACCTTGAGCCAGATCTGGTGCTGGTGGACGGGAGGGCTCGCGTAGATTGTGCTCGACTATGGGCTGGCCGTGCCACAACCATTCTTCATGACGCGAATCGGGAAAGATACTCTGAGCTTGAACTGCGTCCGATTGTGGATTCACTCGCTTACGTCCTTCCAGGCTGACACCGGCCGCTCCACCATGCCGTTCAGACGCTGGAAAACCAAGTCTGCCAAGTTGGCCGCAAGACAAAATGCTTGTCGGCTGCCAACCAGCGCTGTTGCTGCGAATCGTACCGAAGCACTTCTGGGGCCCATCGGTCCCAGACCAGTGCCAATTCATGCTGGCACGACCATCGGTATTCGCCTCCGTCGCCATTGCCACGAATCATTCTTCCCGACTTCTTCAAGGTCAATTCGCCTTCCCAATCGGGGTGCGTTGCCCAGAAAACTTGGTCTGATGCCCCACTCGTCATTTCGGATACTTGCGAGAGCTGATCCGAACGGGGAGGCTTTGCGTAGTTGGAATGCCGGCAGTCCTCCGGGTGCCATTGGTGAAGAAAGCCCTTTGCCTCTTCTCTCCGTACATTGGCGATCTTTTTGATCGCGGCGTGCAAGAGATCGTCCTCTCCTCCCCAGCTTGTGAATTCCGGTACGCCCCCAACCGCGTCCAGGAGTCGCTTGGGAGCGAATGCGTTGCCGTAGCTATGTATTTCCAAGTCAGCTGGTTCCCCATCTTCATCCAGGTACCGAAAAATTGGAAAGTATGCCGCTTGCTCGGCGCATTGCATGATCCCTTCATGCAGCAGTGCCGTGGGAACAAGCATGTCGGCGTCGAGCAGAAAGACCGAGTCACTTGTGGCGTGCTCAATCGCCACGTTCAGGCCACGTCCGCGAGAAAAGGGACCATCCACGGTGATGACTTTTAAAAGTAGTGAACCCGAGCAATCATCGATCCAGTCAGCAAGAGGCAAGTCGTCGGACTGAAAGTCAGCAACGACTAATTCAACCTTTGTGGAATCGCCCGACCTTGTGGAACCCTCTTCTCGAAAGACAGCTTGCAATTCTTCCGCAGCACTCGCGAGTGACGCGACGCAACCGGGGAAGATTTTCCGGGGCCGGCCATTGCCTGAGACCAGCGATCGGTTCTTCAGGCTCACGCAGACCGACAACACCGGCTTAGCGTCTTGGTCATTCTGATTCGTCCTGGGACTGGCCGTTCGCAGTTTGACAGAAACGTGATCGGCCACCAATCGCGACCAGGCATTTTTCAGAGGAGCATCCTGGATCTCGGAAGGAGTGATGGCAAACCGACCTGGATCAGTGTGCAAGTCATCACGCCCGCCTTCAATGGAGAGATGCTTGTATGGTGAGGCTCCCCTTAGAATGCCAGGCCGCTCAAATTTAGGAAGCGGCGTTTTGATAAATGACTCACCTAGCAGCTCATGGAATTTCTTGAACAAGACAGAGTCTTCGCCAAGCGATTGCTGCGGGTAGCCCCCTACCGCGTTCCATAGCCTTTTTGTGAAGCAGCAGAACGGGTGATTGACCCATCCAGGCGTCGATTGATTGTCGTGGAGCGATTCGTCTCCCCAGTACGCCCAGAACTCCGCTGGCCGGTAGAACGAAAGTCGGTCACCAAGCATCGCTTCCACTGAAACCGACAGTCGCCAAGGCAAGTAGACGTCATCATCGTCCCAGATCGCTATGATCTCGCCGCTCGCTTGCTCGATGCAATGATTGCGTTTCTCACCGAGATTGGCGAATCGATGCGGATAATTGAGAACCGTCACCAAAGGATGGTCCAATTCAAAAGTCTGGCCAACGCAGTCATTAAGAATGATCAGTTCTTTGTTTCCATAGTCTTGAGCAAGAAACATAGCAACGGATTCGTTTACCAGTTCCGGTCGCCCGTATGTGGGCATGATCGCCGAGACCCAAGGGCGTTCATTTGACGGTGAATAATCCACCGCTGCCGGCGAAGCTTCCGCCTCACTCTTAGCTGAAGATTCTCTTGTGGCTTCCTGCACGAATCGATCTCCGTCCATGGATTGGTTTACTGATGATTGTCGATCTGTGCATCGCACGCTAAGACATGTGCCGACCGACCCGCTCGGGGCATGCCCCCACACACTCTGGCAGTTGCGTTTCTAGGTGTCAATCGACACCTGGTGGAGTTTACGTGAGCCAGGGAGGTGCGTTCGGCTCGGTACTTCTGTCCACCCACGGTTCAACCTATACCCGAGGTAGAGAATTGATTGATGAGATTTGTGTTGTCGGATTTCCTTCGCGTTTAGGCGGGGCGGATACTGAACTTGACCATCAGATTCGCGTTTGGCAGCACCTTGGACTGAAGGTGCACCTGATTCACACAGCTCAGTTGGATCACAACTGTCACCTCATGCGAATGAGCGAGCGGGGATGTGTGATTCATGCACCGTGTGACTGGAACGCTTGTGCCGGGAAACACGTGATCTCTTACTGCAACGCGGGATTCCTTGAGAACCTCGAAGAAATTTCCTCAAAGGCCAAGTCGACGACCTTCGTCAACTGCATGACTTGGTTGTTCGAGAAAGAAAAAGAATGCCATCGTCGAGGCCTGATCGACTTCTTTGTATACCAAACTGACCATGCCATGGACAAAGTTGCGCATGATTTGCGCACCCTGAACCCGAACTATCGGCCTCATAAAATTAAGCCATACTTTTATTTAGATGAATTTCCGATGATTGATGGCCGTGACGAGGACACTTTTCGGTTTGGGCGGCTTTCGCGATCAGATCCGGCGAAGTTCCATCCCTCGCAGCTATGGATCTACGAAGCAATGGTCGCACCCGTTCTTAAAAGTGGCGTGATGCTCGGCGTTGACGCGGGAATCCGGGCCAAAATCGGCCACGAGCCTGATTGGATTCGAGCTTATCCGCCGGGTGAACTGTCGGCCCAGGAAGTCTATCGTCATTCACACTGTATCATTCAAGCGACAGAGACTTATGAAAACTTACCTCGCATTGGTTTTGAAGCGATGGCAAGTGGTTGTCTTCTGATTGTGGACGATCGGGGTGGATGGCGTGAATTGGTACAGCACGGAAAGACAGGGTTCCTTTGTTCAGACGAGAGAGCATTCGTATACTACTCGTCGCGAGCGGCTTATGAGGCCAATGAAAGAAATTCGATGACCCACGCTGCCCGGACTTGGCTTCAAGACAATTGGTCACTTGAGTCTTCTGCTGCTGACTGGAAAAAGTTTTTTGGAGAACTGAAAGCGTTTTCCGGTGCATAACGGTGGTCAGCGGTTGACCATGAACGAAATTTTTCTGTTCTGGTGTTGACCGGTGTTTGTGGCGTGGGAATGATGCCCCCCGCACTGACGCCCACTCTTCATTCCGATCGCAGGAAGTAGCGAATGTCTTCAAGCAGCTCGTGGTTTGGTTCATCTTCTTCGAGTAGCTTCCCACCGGGGAGCAGTAGCTCTTCTTCATCGGAAAGCTCCTCTTCGAGCAGTTCTCCTTCCGGGAGCAGCAGTTCTTCCACGGGATCGTCTTCCTCATCAGCCGGAGGATCCAGCTCAAGCAGTTCGCCTTCCGGGAGCAGCAGTTCTTCGACGGGCTCGTCTTCGTCCAGTAGCGGTGGCAGCTCTTCCAGCAGTTCGGGCGGTTCATCCTCAAGTAGCAGCTACCCTTCATCGAGCAGCTCCTATCAACCGCCGAATCCTGAGCCGGATCCGACGCCGCCAGAGGAATGCGAGTTGCCGTCGGAAGGACAGAAAGACAAAGAATGTCCCTGCGAGAACAAAGGAGAGGGCGCCTCTGGCTATAGTGCCAATCCCGTTCGGTATTTCAACGGTGAGCTACAGTTTTTTGTCACAGACATGGTCGCCAAGGGGGCAGCAGGTCCCTGGGCTCAACGACGCCAGTACAGCAATCAGCTGGAAGGCCAGACCGAAGTCGGTTTGGGTTACAACTGGCTCGTAGAAGCTTGGCCCTATTTACTCAAAGACGCTGAGGGTGCCATCACGTTTGTGCGAAGCACACGCAAGGCACTCTGGTTTGACGCGGTTGAGTCCGGTGGTGAGACCACTTACGAAGCTCGCTATGGCGGCAAGGCCACGCTGACCCATGACTGCGACCAGCGTCGCTACACGCTCAGCATGCCAACCGGTGAAGTCTGGTTCTTTAAGGATTTTGGTGATGAACCATGCGGCTCGTCCTCCTCTTCCTCTGGCGGAGCGGGCGTTCAACCACTTCCCGGACAATTGCTGGGGATGGTGGACGCATCCGGGCAGCAGACCGATGTGGTGGAGTACTCGACTTCCGGTCGCATTCAGATCATCGAACGTGAAACTGTCGTTGACAGCGAAACCACGACCACGCAGTTTGAGTATGCTTTCGACGGTTCGGGCCTGACCACGTCAGTGACCTATCGTCGGCAGGTGGATAGCAACGGCTGGGTCAACATTCGTCGCGTGACCTACGAATACTACGACGGATCGACCAGTCACGGGTCGTCCGGCGATCTGATGCGAGTGAACGTCCAGGAACCATCGGGTGCTTCCTGGGTCAACATCAAGCAGAGCTATTATCGTTACTACAAGGCTGGCGATCCAAAGGGTTTCCAGCACGGCCTGCGGTATGTCGTGGAGCCCGATGGCTACGAGGATATGTTGGGCGAATCACTGGACCCAACAACGGTCAGCAACCTCATCTTGCTGCAGTACTCGAAGTACAACTTCGAATATGACTCACAGCGCCGCGTGACCAAAGAAATCGTGGACCGCGGCTCGCAAGCATTCGAGTTTGCCTACGAACAAAGCCTGCATTCAGACGGCTACAACAATTGGAGTCGCAAGACCACCGAGACCCGCCCCGATGGCTCGACCGAAACGGTGTACACGAACTACATCGGCCAGGCCCTGCTCAGTGTGCTCGCGTCGGGCTCAGAACAATGGCTCACAGCGAGTAGCTACGATAGTGCTGGTCGTTTGGTTCAAGTGGCATCGCCTTCGGCGATTGTCAGCTACAACCAGTCTTCAGCCGACCTTGGTATCACGCTTCGATCCAGCGAAGGTCTGATCAAGCTTCGCAGCTATTACGCGTCGACTGGCAGTGGCGGCGCAGCGGGCTACTTGAAGTCCACCTCACTCAAAAAAGGAAGTGGCGGCACGCCTGTGCTGCAGAGCGAGCTGGAGTACACGCAGCGAACTGCTGGCGACGCAACGATTTACCCGATCAGCAAAGAAACCAGGTACCGGGACGACGCGGGCACCGAAACGCTGGAAACCACGTACGCCTATGATTGGCACACGGGCTCGGTTCAGGTCAAACAACGAACCGTGACTCTGCCGGTCGTTTCGACGGCACAGAACGGACCGGGCACCGCAACGACCCAGAAACAGGTGTTCGACGAGCGCGGGAACCTGACCTGGACGATGGATGGTCGCGGCTTCATCACCCATATGTCCTACGACCAAGTGCTCGGGTCGATGTTGCAACGGACCAAAGACGCGGACACCTCGTTGCTTTCCGGGGTGCCGTCCGGCTGGAGCACACCAAGTGGTGGCGGAAA
>NZ_NIZW01000055.1 GCF_002727185.1 Rhodopirellula bahusiensis | reverse complement strand
GGTCGCACACTGGAAACGAGCCATTGCCGCCGCAAACGGCTTCCGAACCTACCGACTGTCCGCATGATCACGCAAACCGCAAGGTGCGCTCGTGCAAAACGGTATTTGTGGTTCGGTCACAGATCACCGCCCAACGCCTCCACCAACTCGGCACGCCTCCGGCTAAACGCTCGATTCCCACGGTTGCCCGTTGGGATCCGTTGGAACAATACGCGATTTTGCATGCGGGCTTGAGGGCGAATTGTCGCGTCTTGTGTTTGGCCGCCTGTGCGACTCACTCGCTCACGTTCCCGGTTCGGTGGCTCATCAATCACGGTCGGGGCTGAACCGTTGCGAGCGTTGACGCTGCAAGACGGTTGCCCGCCTTCTCGCTCCCGGTCAAGCTCATCCAAACGCACCGCGGCGGCTTTTTCCGCATCGGTGGCGAAGCGATCCAGGCCAGCCGCGGCCAAGTTGCGGAACGTCAGCCCCTCGATGATGAACTCGGCAACGCCACGGGACTGGCCATCGCGGCGGACGGAATCGCGTAGCTCGTTGGCTTCACGCTTGGCGGGGAGTTCGATTCGAGCGGCGGCACGCTGGGTGGCTTCGTGCTCATCGAACGGCGGCGGGGTCTTGCCGGTCAACCAGTTCGATAGCTGGCCTGGCTCCCATCGCTGGGGCTCCCGGTTGCCTCCGGCCTCGATGAACAGTTCACGGATGAACTCAACGGACCAACCACGATGGGTTGCGACCGCAACGGCAACCGCGGCTGACTTTAAGCCCCATCGATAAAGCTCGCCCACCAACACCACCTCCGCTTCGCCATCGGGGCGATTGGTGGGGGCGTTTGAAGTTGCGATTGTGGGGGCGTTTTGTAACCGCTGTGCGGGCCTCTGAGGCACGCTGGGCGGGTCACTGGAAACACGCTGGGCGGGTGACTGATCCACGCTGTGCGGGGAACGTGACACGCTGGGCGGGTCTCGCGGATCCACCATCCGAAACACGGAGCTCCAAACAACGCGGTGGCGATTCGGTGCCATCCGATGCGGACGGTCAGCCGTGATCAAGTCTTGGGCAATCAGCGCGGCGATGGCCAAACCGATCGCGGTGGTTCCGCATCCAACCTCATCGGCCAACGTGGATTGAGACGCGAAGCAATCGCCCCGGCCTTGGTGATCATCAATCACGCGCAGTGTCGCTTTCTGGATCGCTCCCGACACCTTGCGGCCTTTGTGGTTGAACGTGTCCAGCTTGATCTTCCGCAACGCGGCAAGCTGTTCACCGCGAGGTAGATCGGTCAATAAGTCCAGTTGCCTTTTCATTCTTCCACCCTCGCAATCACGGGGCGGTCAAACACGTAGTCGCGGACCAATTCGAAAGACTTCGTGCGGACGTTTTCGGCGTCATCGAAGAACGTCAGTTCAAACGCCAACACGCCCGAAAGCATGGCGGCATAGATTCGCCGGTTGAATCGCCGTTGCGGTTCAATCGGTTCGCACGGCCCCCACACGGGAACCGCAGCGGACAATTGGCAAAGCTGTTCAGTCTGGCGAGCCAATCGGCCCGATACCATGCAGTCTTGCCGAGTGTCGCAATGGACAATTTGGTTCCGAAGCAACCGCAGCTTCGTTGCGAATGAACGCAATCTCTCGTCAATCAGAGCTTCCCGGTGCGCGGCCTTGATGCGTGACATGAACATGCCCGGCATCCTCTTCAAGTCGCGGCAGTAAAGTTCCACCATCTCCATCAACGCCTTGTCGATACGAGCGGCGGCAACCACAACCATCAATCGCGGGTCGCACTCTTCGAGCTCTGACAATGACTCGATAGCGTTCAGCGTTGTCGTGTCGTTCTGGTTGATGTTGCCGTGGTCAATTCCATCGGCAACGCAACCGAAGTGCGATAGCGGTGTGTAGACCTCGGACCAAACCCGTTGGGTGATTTCATAGAAGATGTCTTCTTCCGGCGTGCCCATGTTTACTTCGACCGTGGCGAACGTTAGGCCGTCTGGGTCGTCGTCCATGATGAACGAATCGGCAACGTCTGGACCGCACAACAGGAAGTGACGGCGTGTTCTTGCGTCTCGAACGAAAACGAACGTGCAAGAAAAGACGGTCCTGGCGAACTCACGAACAAGGGTTGCGGGAACCGTGTGCAAATTGTCCAGGAACGAGCAAAGTTCCAAAGAACGGCGGGCACTGAGCCACCGGGCTAAATCATGGCTGACCTCAATCATGATGCACCCCCTTTGCTCTGCTGTTCCAAGAACGCTCGGAATTGATCAACCATCGAATCATCGCCGTCGCGGTGGTTGCCTTCATCGTCCTTTGAGTGCTTCTCGCCAATCCCCGGCACGATGTCAGCAGGCTGGACTTCACGCAACACTCGGGGATCTAGGTAGGCTCTTGTGGTTCGCCTGTGCGTGTGGTCGAGCAATGCCGTCGCATTCCCGCCAGCTGCTTCGAAGTTGCTTGCGGTCGTTCGACGCAACTTGTGGAACTTGCTGCGACGATTCGAAGGGAGCCCGGCGGCGTCCAGGATCTTGCCAAACTTGTAAAAGATGTACGTCTCGGTATAGGGCCAATCAAAAACCTTCGATTGCCCAAACACCTTGATCGCGTTGATTCGCTCAATGGTGATCGGTCGAAGCCGATACCTTCGATCGCGGGTCTGTCCTTTGCGGTACTCCCCTCGCACGGTAATCCATCCATCCGAGTCGATGTCTTGCCGTTTCACCTGCATGACTGCCCCCACTCGCTCGGCCGTGTCGTAAATGACGGACACCAACGCGGGCCAAAACTTGCACGAATCGACACGCCCCACGGTTCCTTTGGCGGATTCGCAAGCATCCATTAATGCGACCAATTCCGAATCACTCCACGCATCTGGGGCGCGTTGCGGGCAATTGATCGCGGCAATGTCGGGGAAGTCTTCCACCCATCGACGCTTCGCCGCAAAGTTCCAAAGGGTACAAAGCTGAACCCGGTCCTTCTCAATGGTCGCGGCTGATCTCTCTGTGTTTTGAAGACACCATTGCAAGAACTCCGATACGGTTTGAGTCTGCAAGTCTCCAAGCAGGGCAGGCCGGGCAAGCCATTTGGAAAAGGTTCGAATCGACTGCTTGTAGAGCCGGATGGTTGCGGCTGATTTTCCAATAAGACGTGCTGGGATGTAGTCATTGCTGAAAAAGTCCAACAGCAACGTTTCGCAATGCTCCGCGGCCAACTCCGCCATCTTTGACGCATCGGGGATCGAGTGCGGTTCTGCAAGCTCATCCCAGCAGTGCGTTCGGTTGAACGTGATGCCTGAGAAGTCCTGCGGTTCCATGCAATTCAAAGCCACGCCAATTTTTGCGACCGTCTCGAACCAGCGCATTCGCGTTTTGATGATCTTGTGACGCAACCCCGCTTTCAACCACGACGCGACAAGGGCGGCCGCGGTGTCTGGTGTGATGTCCGCAAGCTCGATGTCCCGCCCGAACAATTCTCGGAACTCCCGTTCAATGGCCGCGCTGGCCTTCGTGCGGTAGCTCTTCCCCTTCCGCTTGATCAATTCACCGTTGTCGGCAATCCGATAGCGGTGAAGATCGTCGAATGTGATACCCAATTGCGGATTCATTGGCCCACCTCGCATTTCTCTTTGGTGTCACTGGCTTCCATCCTCATCTTTGCACACGTGACACAAAGCACGGCTGGCCAGCGGCAATACAACTTCGCGTTGTCACTTCCGCATTGTTCGCAGAGTCTTGACATTGAATGTCATCCCTTCCACGCACCAGTTTGGTACGCGCACGCAGTAGCCGTTCGACACGTTTAGAAAGCCGGCGAATACTCCGGCCCGATGGGCTTTGTTCCCTGGCCTATGCCAGATCAAAACTTGGCGCACGATCGACGCATCGAACGGCTACTGCATTCCTTGTTCGTCTAGATGTATTCGCTGGCGTTGTCATCAACCGGGAGGAACTCGGTTGATCAAGTCGAGAAGGTTTCTAAGCCAACTCGACTACCGGACAGAAGCCAACACTTTGCCGAATTCCCCGGGCGGTGTCAAGCGAGTTTTGTTTCATTCAAGAGAACACGGTTCAAGCTGCCACGCGTCTTCATCCGGTTCAGTGGCAACGGGAGACAGTTCGACGCCGTTCGCAGATCTCATTTTCACTAATCGCATATCGAGCAATGCTTGTGCGTCACGGCGGACCTGCTCGGGATCGGTCGGGAACAACTTTGGCCGGCGCTGTCGGCGGCGGATCCGCTCCGGGCCGCTCCACGTCGATTGGATCTCGAGACACGCCGCGGCAATCTCTTCGGGGCTTGGGTTGTAGATGGTGCTCTCGTCGGAATCGATCAACCGGCGGACTCCTCGTCATCCATGAATGCGTGCAACTGCCCGGAATGGAACTCTATGTGATCGTCATAGCAGTCGAGACGATCGATCATTGCTCGAGTTTGCTTGATGGCTTCACACTTATCGGAAAGGTGTTGCCGGATCATGTTCATTGACTGGACAGCCCGCAAGCCATCCGGAGTCTTTGCCGAAAACTGAGAATTCATGTTCGACCAAAACGCCAATTCTGTTTCGGCTGCTTCAATTTGCCGGTCCAGGTCGTTTCGGTACATCGCGAGAAAAGGCTCGACTGGGTATTCACTCATTCTTCAAGCCCCTAGTTGACCACCTCAACACGCATGCCCGGTTGCCGTTCGTTGTGCCTTTGCATTTCTTCCATCGTCTTGCGAAGGGCATCCAGTAGCGAAACGGTTTGCTTGGTGTTCTCCGCCACGTTGCGATTGGTCTGTGCAAGCTTGGCGTCGGGCGATGGGGCGCGGGCTACTTGCTGGCCGACTGGTGACACGCGAGTCGCCTCAGCCTTCACCGATGCCTCGTTCGTCAGCGTGTCCAGATTCTTCTGTGAAGCGATCCGCTGTTCCAACAAGTATTTGGAAACGTTGGGCATGGAGAATCCACCACCGCCGTCGCCTCGCACGTAGTCCAATGCGACCTTGGCCGCCCCAAGAGGGTTAGCGATTGACTTGGCGACTGTGATGGCCGCATCCGCCGTTGATTTGACCCACCACGTCAAGAAACCTTTGATGGTATTGCTCAACAACGGCAATGATTTGATGAAGGCTCGATGGATCTGTTCCAAGCCGGTCCAGAATGCGACCTTCACGCCGGCCATTCCAATCTCCGCAGCAAGTCCCAAGTCGCCGGCCTTGATCGCATTTGAAATGCCTGAGAACGTTTGCTTCGAGACCACCCAAAGTGATTGCATCAACTGCTTCGCAGATCCAAGCGACTGAGTTAGCAAGCCACTCTTGTAAGCCATCACGCCAAAAACCGTTGCAAGTCCAGCTCCGACAATCGCGACTCCCAAGATGGGCGCGGCAACCGGCGACATCGCGGCAGTGATACCCGCGGCGGCAACTGTGGCGATGGTTTGCAGGCCAGCAATCGCACCGCCGGCGAACATCAAGCTAGCTCCGATGCCAGTGGCGGCAACGCCGACGCCTGTGATTGCAATCGCAACCTTTCCAGCGATCGCAATCAGTTCCTTGTTTTCGCCGATGAACGTCTTCACCACCTTGCCGCCTGTGACAAGCGAACTCACCACGCCTTTGATGGTGTCGGTCATGCCCGAACCAAGCATGCCGGAAACATCGCTAGCCACCGCACCAAGTCGTTTGACCTGGTTGGCAAGGCTTCCAGATGTTCGGATCGCATCCCCCTGTGCGGCCGTGGTGCCAGCCATGATGATGTTGAGTCGGGCTTGGGCCTTCTGGGCATTGGTCGCGATCTTCGGATCCAAGCCCTGATTGAGCAACTCTTGCTTGACGGCAGACTCGCTCAGAATCACGCCGTATTTTTTCATCACTTCGCCGCTGCCTGTCATCGCGGCTTGCAAGTCCTCGAAAACCTTGTCGCTGGATTCGTTGTTGAATGAACCAAGATCGACGGCCAACGTTGATAGCGTCTTGCTCATCTCACTTGCAGATCCAGGGACAACGCCCATCGGAACCAACAAGTCTTGCATGCCCGAAAGCATGCCCGCCATCGCATCCTCTGACACGCCAAGTGCATCGGCTGCTTTGTCCCCCCACTTCTCCATGGTGTCGGCTGATTCACCGAAAACGACATTGAACTTGCCCATCGTTTCTTCGGAGTC
>NZ_NIZW01000054.1 GCF_002727185.1 Rhodopirellula bahusiensis | reverse complement strand
CCGCCTTGCCTGACATATCCCACTCCGTGAAGATGCGAAAGACAAGCAGTTTCCATCGCCGGCAAGCTTCACGCCAGATCAAATCGTTCCGAAAGCACTAGTGATGTAGGTCATTATGGCCCAGGGCCTCTTCATTCTTGTTGCCGCTCGCGAGGGAATTGGAGGTTTGCTCCTTGAGATAGTCAAAGATGCGTTGGTTCGGTTCCATGCCTGAGGTTGCACAGGGGGTGAGTCGGCACGCCTGATCTGAATGGTGACCCACTGTCGGGAAAGGAACTGCCAGAAACCAACGCTGATGGGAAGAAGCTGTTGCATTTCTGGACGGTATGGTGTGGTAGTGCAAAGATGTCGTGGCGATTCTTAACAAGCATCCAAAACGGGATGAATGCAATCGGCGCTCACTCACCGTCGACGGGGGCATCAAAGTTGTAAGACGCTATTGCTGAGACTGAAATGGAATGCAGGTCTCTCACCGGTAGCGAAGCAAGGGATGTTGGAATTTATCCGGACAGAATCGCTGGCTACAAAGAGACGGCAGAAGCCCGCGCAAAATTCTTCTAGTGCTGGAACGGTCCAATCCGCTGAGTCAATCACAATGCATTTCTCACGCAGCCAGGGGCACGTCGTCATCAGTCCGCTCAATGATGTCACAAAACCAATGACGGCGGAGGCACGCACCAACCTCCAATTCACGACACGATTCCACCAACTCCCCCGTCGTCGCGAATGTCCCAAGCACGGAGGTGAATTGGTTGATCGAGCTGAATTCGATCTCTCGGCACGCTCCACTCCTCTATCCGGAGGTCGTGCAGTTTTTAACTGCTGTGTTGCCAAGCGTTTATCATCACCCTCCCCCTGGGAGGGTCGAGCGAAGCGAGGGGAGGGTCGAGCATCGGAACCAGCGCGTAACCCTCCCCGGCCCGAAGCGGGCCGACCCTCCCAAAGGGAGGGTGAAATAAAACTGCACGACCTCTCCGCAGGCGGGTCAGGGGTGATTTTGAACCTCGCGGGTGGTCTCACCCTGGGTGTGGCAAGCTCCAATTCGAGCGCCGTCGACCCCAAAGCCGATTCAGCGCATTTGGAGCGGATGTTAGGCTCCCGATTTGCTTGTTTCGGTGGCTCGGTCTCAGTTGCAGTCACCTCAAGTTTTGGGTCAATTGCGGCCGGACTTTCCGAGGCTGGCGGACTCTTCGCAATCATGCGATCCAAAGGGCTGATCACTCGAACGTCCGCACGATTGAGCGAGTGCAGATAAATTCGCGTCGTCTTGATGTCCGCATGGCCGAGCAACTCCTGGATCGTGCAGATATCCGTTCCCGACTGCAGCAAATGAGTCGCGAAGCTGTGCCGAAAAACGTGTGCACTGACGTGTTTGTCAACGCCAGCCTTTTGCACCGCTGCTCGCAGCTGGGCGGGAAAGGTGTCCTTGTGTAAATGATGACGCCATAGGACTCGTGTTCTGGGATCACGCGAAAGCCGATCAGACGCGAACAGGAACTGCCATTTCAATTCGCGGGCAGCCGACGGGTACTTTAGTTCCAGTGCCTTGGGCAAACAAACCGAGGCAGTCCCTTGGTCCAGATCGTGCTCATGCAGTACCCGGCGTGATTCCATCCAATAGCGAAGGTCCGCGACCACACCTTCGGGCATCGGAACAAGACGACTCTTGTCGCCTTTGGAGTTGTGCACTTCAATCACCCGGCGGTCGAAATCAAGGTCTTTCATACGAAGTCGCAGCGCTTCGCTGATTCGCATCCCGCTACCGTAGAGCAATTGGGCAATGACCAGGTGAACGCCTTTCAGGCGTGAGAAAATGGTTCCAATCTCCAGTTCGCTTAGAACCGTTGGGACCTGCTTCCCTTTGCTCGCGCGGATCGCATTGACTTCGCCCATCTTCCGTTTGAGAACGTGCTCGAAAAGATACAGCAACGCGTAAAACGCTCGGTTCTGAGTCGACACGGCGACATCTCCATCGACCGCAAGGTTCGTCAGATGATCTTCAATATCGGCCGCACTGATCTGGTCAAAGTCCGCTTGGCACTTCAGTCCTCGCTCACGCATGAATGCCCGAACATTGGAAACGTACGCCCGCTCCGTCTCCAGTTTGTCGTGCCGCAATCGCGTCGCACGGCGTAGATTCTGAATGACGTCTGGTTCTTTCGGATCAATGTGTCCGATGACGTCGTCGATCTCCTCCTCTTCGCCCTGGCACATCTGCTTGATCTTCTCTTCTCTGGCTAGCGATTGCAGCTTGGTGTGGATGAATTTCAGGTCGTCCGGCGAGCCGGCCTGAACGTGCCGGCGGTAAAACATCAACGACTCGATGATCTTCAGCCGTTTCCAAGCGGGAGTCTTCCGCCGCAAGTGATCTTTCAAAAAGGCAATCGCATCGTCCGGTGTGAACTCCCAAGTTGGTTGCGGTTTGCGACCGTGGAACCGGCACATTGTGTCGAACCAGATCTTCGACCACTTCACTTGATTTTGACGCCAAGTCCCATCGGCGTACCCAGCCCGTGTCATCGAATCGCTCTCCGCTGTTGTCAGATCCGGTACAGCAAGCTCGCCGAACCGTTCGTGCACAATCGAATCCGTTCCAGTGACCCGCGGCGGTCAACGAAAGCCGCGTCCCTCTCCGGCGAACGTTTTCAAAGCGTAGGGCGTTCTGGCGACATCGACTCTGACGTCCCTCGCGGAAGTTCACCGCGTTACGGAACCGATTCTTCGCACCACCCCAAAGAAAGAAGGTCAACTCATCACCCGAAAAAATGTTGGATTTGCTTGACCCACCTTTCGGGAGCCTAGATACTGGCGTTACGGCCCACCCGGCGATAAGTCCGGCACCCCGGAGATAAGTTCCTATGCAACCGGCGATAACGCCCCGTCTGTCACCGGGGACGCCGAAGGCACACCCAGCGATAACACCCTACTCGCGCCCTTATCGCCGGACCAACCGGTGATAATTACATCGTTCGCCCAACTAATGTCGCAGCAATGTGAAACCGAAACGATCGTCGATCTTTGGTCCGCACGGATTCCCGGACTTGGACGGTTTGCCGAGCACCATTGGCTCGTTGTCTGTCGCGAAACCAACGCCGACCGTTGGGAGGTTTGGCAGACACCAAGCGAGTCTGTGGCATCTTGGGGACATCTACACCGCAATCTAATGCGCCCGTCGTCAGGCGTCGGCAACGGCCCCGGACGCATCATTCAGCGGTGGACTGGCGATGATGCGGTTTATCTCGCGTGCCGAATCGAATCTAGTCCGACGGCATACCCTTGGCATGATCGATACCGCGTTTATCCCGGGCCAAACAGCAACACGTTCGTACAATGGGTGCTCGGTCCGTTGTACACTCTTGGCTGGCGAGGATTCGGTCGTCGGTACGCGAACTCCACCCGACTCGCAAAGGCGTGGGCGAACCATGACATGCACGGGAGGACGGCTTGCGCGGTTTTTGACGTGGAGAATCTTTCGTCCGTCCCCCGTGGTGTCTAACGTTCCCCGACTGAAGAAAGCATGGGCGGTTCAAAAGGCAACACGAAGTTTGGCGGCATTCGCTGGGACGAACATTTCCAGACGTTTGTCGCGGACCGCAATTTCAACGGCCAAACGGTTGGCTTCACGTTCGACACGAACCAGATACGATCCGACGAATTGCTGGCAAGTCTCACGCCGACTGCCAATCGCATTTGGATGACGCACAACTCATGGTTCAAGAAATTTCGCGATTTCGTCGCCGCAGATCGTCTTTCGCAATTTAAGACGCTGCTGAGCCAGGAGGATCCGCCGCTAACGATAACTGCAAAGCAGATACGTGATTCACTGATTTGCCCTTACATGATTACGATTCGTCCGCTTGACGATTCTGATACCGTTCGGATCGATTTCAACGGTGGCGGGCATGACTGGGGTGGCTCCGACACCCGGCTATCCGATTACCACGTTGAGGCTTCTGCAACAATTGAGGATGGCTTTGACGACGCGACGATTTACACGTATTGATAATGTGAATTCAAACCCGAAACGCAATTTTTAGAGCATTGAAAAAAACGAAAGGTTTTCAGTGCCCCCTGGCGAAAGACTGACTGAGCCCGCCAAGTTGTTTGGAGCTTCAAATCCCAACAACTCAGACGAACTCAGTCAGCTATGGCACATCTTACCTTTCACCAACGCGTTGTCATCTCTGTCATGCAACGACACGGCAAGAAACAGAAAGAGATTGCTGAAGAAATTGGAGTTTCTCCTTCCACGGTGTCGCGTGAACTTGCGAGAAACCAAGTCACCGGAAAGCATTATCACCCATTGCATGCTGAACGCCGAGCCAATTTCCTGAAGAAGAGACCATCAGTCGTCAGCAAGCTGGAGGATCCCGAGCTCTTTGAGGTCGTGTCTGAGAAGCTCGCTCTCAACTGGAGTCCTGAGCAGATCAGTGGGTATCTTTGGAAGCAGGCCGGCAAACGTCAAATCAGCCACCAAACGATCTACAAGTATCTTTGGTCTCTGGATCGAAACCACCCAATTCGCAAAGCGATGCGGCGGAGCGGGCGCCGCAATCGCAAGCAAAAGCCAGGCTTTATCCGCAAGCAGGCTGCTGACCGTGTGTCGATTCACGACCGCCCAAAAGTCGCCAGCAACCGGAAACGGATTGGCGACTGGGAGCTCGATCTCGTAGTCTGTAAGAAGAGCACCGGCTACTTGGTAACTGCCGTAGACCGCAAGACTGGCTACACCTTGGTTGGTCGTTGCAAGAAGAAGTCATCGCGTTTGGTGATGGATACGATCCGGTCGATGTTCAACAGGGTTCCGGAGAAACACATCAAGACGATGACCTTCGACAATGGAACGGAGTTCTTCTACCATCGATTGCTCCCCTCATGGTTTAAAGTCAAGGTGTTCTTCGCAGATCCATACTGCAGTGGCCAGCGAGGGACCAATGAGAACACCAATGGTCTGCTTCGGCAGTACTTTCCGAAGGGAGTGGACTATGGTTCGATCAGCTGGCAGCAGGTACGCAAAGCCGCTATGCTACTAAACCTAAGACCCCGTAAACGTCACGGCTATCAGACACCAGCATCGCTCTTTGAATGATTTTGCAAAAAATTGCGTTTCGGATTTGAATTCACATAAGCGGGGAACCATCCAATGCACCCGAGCGGCGAAGTCGGGCGTTTTTAAATGGACAATCTCTCGTCGCCGCCGGGTGATTGGTCACGTTCGCCGACTGAACTTTGATCGTCGCGACCACTTGCATCCAACCTGTCCATTGAACTGACTGACCACGACACAACGAATCCGTACTTGCCCACAACCAACACCGGGGTGCTCGAACGCAGACGACGGCTGGCATCGCATGTTTGGTCCATCGTTGTACCGATTGCAATTGCTTGCGTTGCTGGGTCCATCCTATTCAGATCGTATTTTATTTCGCCGGGCGACCCGAGCGGCGGTTCGATTTCTGCGGGTGTCTGTGGCCTTATTGCTCTCCCATTCGTGCTTGCGTCGCGTCTAGTCCTGCGTTTACTCCGGGCTCGTTGACCGGTGACTTTCTTCGACCGAATCGCTGGCGTAAATGGTTTGCGTTACGATACATTCGACGTTTAGTTCATGGCCGACGTGCCTGTCACGCAAAAGCGGCGAACCATGGGTTGTTACGGAGCCGGGCTTGCGGGCGATTTCAGATGGAACATCAACCGTCCCGGCCCGCAAAACCCTGCCGTTATCCGACAGTCGAATGATGCATCAACCGAACGATCGAGTGTTGTACCACGACTGCACATTACGTCACGACACCGGCGAGACCTTCGCGGAATCGGTCAGCGTTGATCTGAGGTTTCGCGAACAGTCCTCCAATCGTCCCGACAAAGCCGCCCTCTGGTATGGGACGCTGATTCCAAGAATTCGCTTGGACCTAGAGCGATGGGATCTCTTTTGGCTGACGTTTGTTGGATCTGTTGGAGGCATGATTCAGATTCAAGACTCACCAAGTGCTGTCGATGATACGATCCAATTCAACGGTGTTGCAGACCGGCCTAGACTCGTGGACGCACCGGCAATGACTGCTGCGACCAAGACGTGCGACGAGTGTGGATCACCGTTCTATGCTCCGTCGTCACGAATGGACGGACTTTGTCCAGAATGCGCTCGCCATCTTTATGGATACCCGAATTGCTCACACGTATTCGTGAATGAATTATGTGAGTTGTGTGGTTGGGATGGTTCTGTGACTCAGTTTGTTCAATCGCTACAATGACTCACCGAACGCAGGCAACGGATCTCCAGGAACAACAGGTATCCAGTGAGTGTTGCCATCGTTGATAGTGACGATGGCTGGTCGAAGGGATTGTCAACGTGCTTTGGTTG
>NZ_NIZW01000053.1 GCF_002727185.1 Rhodopirellula bahusiensis | reverse complement strand
TGCACTCTGAGTTGGGTTCGAGTGCACCAGAACGTCCGGCTGTTGCCTTGCTGAGAGACCACGCCACCGATAAAACGCTAAGGCGACAGCGGCTCGACGTAGCACAGGCCCCGGCGGCACAGTACAACCAAGTCGTTGCACCCGTTTAGCGTCACGCCGGTTGGCAAGGGAAATTTTTTTTCGTTGCTAAACGGGTGAACTCAATCGTTATTGCGACGAACTGGCTGTTTGCTCGACGACGTTCGAGTGGCATCGAACATCCACGTTTTGTTTGCGTTGCTTTGGTGGGTCACAAATCGTCGGCAGGAAAATGCTGGTTGGGCCTCGGTCTTGAGCATCGGCACCCGGGTTGGTTTTCCCAGATCCCTTGGTTGATTTTGCCTTTGATTGGCAATCACCGGTGACCCCACCTTGCAGTTGCATCGCCGCTCGATCATTCCATCACCCCGTCGTCTTCTCGACGTGGTTGGCTTTGCATCGTTTCCAGCTTTGTTGTTTCTCCATCCGGCCTGTCGTACAATTTCACTTCACCTGACCGGGCCCGGCCATTCCGCTCCGCACGCAATAACCAATGCATGCTGCGGAGTGGCGGTGGAGACCTACAACAAGTGGAAATCTACTTTCCGCCACCACGCAGATGCTTCCCGTTCGCCCAACTAATGTCGCAGCAATGTGCAACCGAAACGATCGTCGATCTTTGGTCCGCACGGATTCCCGGACTTGGACGGTTTGCCGAGCACCATTGGCTCGTTGTCTGTCGTGAAACCAACGCCGACCGTTGGGAGGTTTGGCAGACACCAAGCGAGTCTGAGGCATCCTGGGGACATCTACACCGCAATCTAATGCGCCCGTCGTCAGGCGTCGGCAACGGCCCCGGACGCATCATTCAGCGGTGGACTGGCGATGATGCGGTTTATCTCGCGTGCCGAATCGAATCTAGTCCGACGGCATACCCTTGGCATGATCGATACCGCGTTTATCCCGGGCCAAACAGCAACACGTTCGTACAATGGGTGCTCGGTCCGTTGTACACTCTTGGCTGGCGAGGATTCGGTCGTCGGTACGCGAACTCCACCCGACTCGCAAAGGCGTGGGCGAACCATGACATGCACGGGAGGACGGCTTGCGCGGTTTTTGACGTGGAGAATCTTCCGTCCGTCCCCCGTGATGTCTAACGTTATCGGACCGAAGCTAGGCAAAGCGATACATCACGAGCCCGGCTCGAATACCGTCAATCTGGCGCGACGGATCGGACACACTAGTCGATTTTGATCGCGTGCATCTCTGTCGCAATACAACTCGAATCGAGACTACAACATCAATCCCTATCGTCCAACCGAAACGGTGGAATCGGATTCCGCGGATACGAAAAATGGACAACGAATTACGATCGTCGAATGGTTAGTCGCGCTGTCCCTCTTTGGGCTGTTTCTGACGGCAATGTCGTGGATCGTGCCCTTTCTGCTTGGGCCAGAACGCTAGACTTACTGCAGTTCGATCATGGGACCGTTACGCACGTTGATGAAGAACGCAACCTGGTGCAAATTTCCGATAACCATGGCGTGCACACGGAGCGGGGCTTGCGACCGGAATTGAAATGGACAACTTTACTCTCCCCGCCCGGTGACGCCGGACGTTATTTGGAGCAACTGTTATCGCGTCTAAAGAACTCGGCACGATCACCTTCAGCGACGATGATATTGTTCACCGCGTCGTTAGCTGTACGTGGACTGGTCGCATTGAGCGTGGAACGGGCATCTGGTTCGACCTGGATGTTGAAGCAGAACTGGTTGACACCTCCAAGATGATTTCCGTGCACGCTCACCTTTCGTCAACGGCCTGGAGCGGACGATGCTATGGCTTTCTTGCGGCCCCAATTTCATCTCCGCTTAGGTGGTCGGAGGTCACATCCACACGCTACGCATTCGATGCTGGAGACTTTGAGAGCCCAGGACTATGCGCATTTGGGCTATACAGAACTGCTCATCAACATACGGGCAACCACTCATTGGCGATCCGTCGCCAATCGAAGAAACCTACCTTCAAGCTCGATTGGCGTGCAGAGATTGGCGACTTGGATGAACCTGGTGACTACTTCGCGTCTTTTCATGCAAAACTCATCGGCGCCACATTTGATGGTATCCACTTTCCCGCTGGCACAACTCAACGCGACGCTGTCGATCAAATGACGTGCTACGTGCATGACGCCGACAAGTATCGCTTTAGTAAGCGGAAGGATTCTGTTGCGATGCTTCCGCCTTCGACTAAGGCCAAATAACCATGGCATTCACACGGAGCGGGGCTTGCGGCTGAATTTGAAATGGACAACTTTACTCTCCCCGCCCGGTGATGCCGGACGTTACCCGACTGATATTTCGTTCCATCATGAATGATGCTTCAACCCAATTGCAGAATCACTTTGGTGTTGAGCGGGATCGCATTCAAGACCTGCTCGCCTACTTCCAACGCGTCGACGACGGGGACTTTGCTGGCGACGAGCAAACGGAGGTCAACCTCCTGCCACCTAGCGAATGCATTGCCCTCACGGAAGACCTAGACTGTCACCCGCTGTTTGACTGCCCCGAAGGTGCCAACTTTCTTGTTCTCGATGACGCAAATACAAGCGATCATCACTGCTACGCACTAGACTTCCCGTATCCGGGTTGCGTCATTTTCGTTCCGCACGGTGACAAAGTGCGAGTCGTCTTCCGCAACTTGGTTGAGTACGTGAAAGCATGTGAAACCGCGATCGAGACTGATACTTCACTTCGCGATTACCATCGCACGGACGTGCTTCTCCATCCTGACCAATCACGCCTGAATCAAACACTTTCTTCGCTCTTAACTGACGGAGAAGAAGAGCTACTTTACCTTCTCGTTGGGGCCTCCGATCTAGCTGACGCGACGCTGGTGAACGGGTTTCTCGCGTCCGACGATTTCTGTTTGCGTGCCGCTGTTGCAGACCGTATTGCCGCCGGACCGCACTTCAAGCTGCTAGACTATGCCAAGCGATGCGCAACCGACCGGCATGCAAATGTCTGGCGGCCTGGGAAACGCGCACTTGGCGCAATCGAAGCGATACTGCCTGAAAAACGCGGGTAACCATGCCGTGAACCGGAGGACGGCATCAGGCGTTTACAAATGGAAAATCAAATCGCCGTCCCCGGTTACGGCTACCGTTCTGCCATGGATGATGCATGAAACCGTTTGCTGATTTGACACCTGACGACATTCGCAACCACCCCGTGTGGGAATTCTGCAATGACGTTGAATCCAAATTCGGCGACGAAACTGTCATCCGACCGGTGAATGCCATACCGGTTTCCGACCTTGGCAACCGCGTGGTTGGGACGACACTGCAATTTGCAAATGGTGACTCCGTTGATGGCATCCTGGGCAACATCGACCTTAACGATCACACGCAAACGGAGCACTTCGTTGCACTAACCTTGTACCGTGATGACGGCAAACTGTTCCATTTGGCCCGGTATCATGACTTCAACATCGACACTCACGGCCCAAACGAATGCGCTGCTTTCTTCGGCCTCGGCATCGCGGACGTGTTTCCAATCACCTACGATATCGGCTCTGTCGCGATCGGTGTTCCGGCTTCGATTCGTCGCGAGATACATGCTCAGCCGACGCGACGTCTCGATGACGACGAGTTGATGCGGATGGCTGTTTCTGGCTGATGCGACCACAGAAGGCAGAACAATCCAATGCACCCGAGCGGCGAAGTCGGGCGTTTTCAAATGGACAATCTCTCGTCGCCGCCGGGTGATTGGTGACGTTCGCCGACTCAAATGTTTAGCTTCAACCGCTGCACGCAAACTCTCAGGATTTGGGAATCAAACTATGGACGCGATGCCGGCTGGAACATCGAACAACACGGAGCGGTAATTGCAACGCTGTCTGATCCACAACCTGGTGACATGTTTTGGGATCACTATCGTATTGACATCGTGACGGACGATGAACGGCTGCGTGCTGAGATGGGCACTGACGAGTTTTGGTTAAACGCGGAGTCCGCCGGGCTTGTGTTTCGAAATCGTGTATTCGGAGAAGTGGCCAAAAACGCGTTTCCATCGCATCCCCCTTTCGACACCGATGGTCGAATCCACATGCGCGCGTTATACCTCGACATTCGACCTCCGATGCCTTGGGATTGGCTCTTGCTGTACTTTCGTCGTCGGACTGCAGACAAGACCGGCGAACCATCGGATGCACGTGAGTCGCCGAGTTGAGTTTTTTGAAGTGGTTAGTCGTTCGCGGCGACCACGTGATCCGCAACGTTCCCCGACTGAAATCGTCAACGTGAACGAACAATGTCGCCCTATCCATGTCGCCGACCTCTTGTGGCTTTGCGCGTTTGTGGCGTCTGTGCTGGCATTCGCTGTGCCCGCGTATCGATTCGCATCGGATGCCAACCAAAATGTTGCGTCAATTCCGCATGGGTTCCTTGGTCCCGTTTGCATGCTCGCAACGATTGGCGTCCTCGCTCTTCCGATCATCCACTTAGTAATCGGCCTGGCTCTAATACGATCACGTGGATCGTTTGTGACACGCATGATCGCCATTGCTATACTACTAAACGCGATTCCATCCGGGTTTGCGTCGGCATCCATCGGTCGTGCGTGTGCCATGCAAATGGCTGGCTGAGGTACGCCTCACATGCGGCATGGACCGAGAGAGCGGGGAACCATCGGATGCACCCGAGTCGGCGAGTCGCGCGTTCTGACAGTGGAGGATCTCTCGCGCCGACCGGGTGATCCGCACCGTTCGCCGACAGGAGCTGATGACCGTACCAGAACATCTGTGGCGATTCCCAACTCGTGAGGCTATTGCCAGCCTGGCGATTCGTTTCGACGTCCCCAACGAACCGCACATGCAGGACTGGGAATGGGAAGTTGCCGATCCTGCACGAATTGATGAATACCTGAATGCTTACCATGTCGGCGAACTCTCTGACGACGAACGGTTCACGCTAATGGAAACAATGATTCAGGCATTTGATGATCTCCCCGGACCACTGGAAGCGGATGTCCGTTGGGAGGCGACATTGAGCATTCTTGATGAGAATATTGATTTGCACGCCTATTCGGTGTGGTACTGGTCTGATCTGGAGTACGAACTTGGTGACGAAACCTGGCGCGTAACCCCGTTTTTACGTAAACTTGTTGATAAGCACCGGGCCCGGCTGGATCCGCAGTCGGTGTCCCAGGATCATGATGGCGGCGAACCAGACGATGCACGTGAGTCGCCGAGTTGAGTTTATTGAAGTGGTGAGTCGCTCGCGGCGACCACGTGATCGTTATCGTTCTGCTAATCAAAAACCTCCTCTCACGAATAGCCATGAACACGAAACGAAGACGCTTGCTGCGAATCGCATCTGTCGCTGCAATGGTCGGACTCGCATCCGTTGGTTTCTTGTATTCGCAGATCGAGAAACCGCAACCAGTCACGCAACTTGAGATTGCTGTCGCTCGCATGCCGCTGGGCATCAATGCAGAAGACGCTGATCGCGTGATTGGCTCGTCGCCCGACGCTATTGAAGACGGGCGAGCGATCTTGGTAAATCCCGTGATGATGTTTTCAGGGTCAAGCGTTCAGGGTCAGAAATACGGTGACCCGAATTTATACTCATTCCGAACTTGGACGCGGGGGGATGTCCACGCTTCGGTCGCGATCGATACCGATGGAAAAGTCGCTGCTCGTTGGACGTATCGAGACCAGCCGAACTAAGAGCAGAACAATGTCGTGCACCGGAGCACGGCTTGCATGTTTTCACAAGCGGGAGATTGTCTCTCCGTGCCCGGTGACGACCGCCGTTCCCCGACCAATTGCCACGCGTCTCGGATTCTGACGTCGCGATGAATGACGACGAAATCCCTGCTGACCTACGCGACTCGCATGGCGACCTGCTCCCGCCCTGGCTTGCCTTCCGTGGGCTTCCAAGGTTCAGCATTGGTTGGCGGATGGGGCAACCCGAATCGCACCTGACCAACTGGACGAATTGGTACCTGCGGCTCGACGAGAACGAACGCCGCGTATACCGGAGACGCTACCGTGCTCCTTGGCCACTATGGACGGGTTCGTACCTGACGTTGTCACGTAGTAGCGCGACAACGGTATTTGGCTTTGTGGCAACCGCGATTGTGTTTGTAATGCTTGTGTCGCTGCGATTCGCGTTGTTTCCATGGGTTCGCGGCATCAAGATCCATTGACCATGATAAGATGCGGGGAACCACCACATGCACCGAAGGACGCGAGCCGAGCGGTTTGGCAATGGTGAGTCCTTCGCGCGTCCTCGGTGATGTGTAACGTTCGCCGACTGAATGAGTCCACCGCAACGAATCAACTGACACGAATGTTCACTCTACGCGAACGCATAGTTGCCAGTGACGTCTGGCCCCGTCTCTGGATCGTCGCTTCGTATGCGTTCGCTTTTTACCTGCTATACGCGTCGCTCGAACCATCCCTCGACGCCCTTCGCTCACCCACATTCTGCGTCCTTGCAATACTGGCGATACCTGCAACTTTTGTTCTGACGACAATCGTCTCACCCTTCGTTGCATTTTTTGCGTTCTCGGATGTCGCCGATCGACAATCCACCCTGAACGGTGGTCCATTTTCGATTGGCGATCGCGTTGTGATCATTCCCGGACGCAATACCGGACGATATGCTACAGTTACGTCGTTTGGTCAATGCAAATCCCTTCGGATCACGATCGACGGTGATGCTGCCGAGACCACTGGGTACGCAGCCTACCAACTGAAAAACGCGGCGAACCATGGGATGCAACGGAGCGGCGAAGTCGGGCGTCTTGGTGATGGTTGATCGTTCGTCGCCGCCCGCTGATCCCGAACGTTCTGTCCATAATGTGAGTCGATGATGTCAACACGCTTTTCGTTGGCCACGTTGTTGATGCTCACGACAATCTTCGCTGCGACAGCAAATCTCGCGTTTGCCCTTTACCGAGAGTCGAGACCGATCGATTGGCGCAATTTCACCTACGACAACGCTGAGATTCTTCAACACGACGGCGAAACGGTGCTCTTCTTCGGCAATGCCACCTACCATGTTGAGAGTCAGTTGGTACGCCAGCAATTGGACGGTTCGCGAGTCGCAATTGCAGCGCATCGAGGAGAGATTGTGCCAATGATTCGCACGTACGACGATTGGGACGACACCGAAATACACTCGGTCTGGAGACGCCTTGGGCACACGAAACGCCCAATGATTGTGTTATTCACCCCCAACGGCAATGTCACAAAGTTGGAGCCCCTCGATGTACAAGAGATCGAACGACAAATCGGATCACGGTCGGTGCTTCCGACGATTCCTGCACTCGGGTTTGCGGGTTCGATCGTCGCATGTGCGTTAACGTTTTCGTACACTAAACAGGGACAGAACAATCGCGTGCACCCGAGTACGCGAGTCGGTCGGTTTGAAGTTGAAAATCTTTCGCGCGTACCGGGTGACGCGTGACGTTATTGCGACGAACTGGCTGTTTGCTCGACGACGTTCGAGTGGCATCGAACATCCACGTTTTGTTTGCGTTGCTTTGGTGGGTCACAAATCGTCGGCAGGAAAATGCTGGTTGGGCCTCGGTCTTGAGCATCGGCACCCGGGTTGGTTTTCCCAGATCCCTTGGTTGATTTTGCCTTTGATTGGCAATCACCGGTGACCCCACCTTGCAGTTGCATCGCCGCTCGATCATTCCATCACCCCGTCGTCTTCTCGACGTGGTTGGCTTTGCATCGTTTCCAGCTTTGTTGTTTCGCCATCCGGCCTGTCGTACAATTGCAATTCATCTGACCGGGCCCGGCCATTCCGCCCCGCACGCAATATCCAATGCATGCTGCGGAGTGGCGGTGGAGACCTACAACAAGTGGAAATCTGGCTTCCGCCACCGCGCAGATGCTTCCCGTTATCCGACTGAAGCAAGTCGTGCACACCATTCATCGCATCACCGCGTCGATTGCCCTTAGCGCTGGCACGCTGGTAGCTGGCTGCAGTTCTGGGTTCGAGACCTCTGGAATCGTGCTTGATGGCGATGGCAAGCCACTTGCGAAAGCTGTCGTTACCCTGTTCGACGGTATTTCGCCTGACTTCGGTTTCTCTACCCCTGTTTCTGACGACGGCACGTTTACCGCGGGCATCTCGACTGCTCCCGGCATTGAACGCTTTCGAATGGTGACGAGTTGTGATGGGTACCACGACGATGAACGCATCGTATACTCAGATGACAACGCATCACACCGGATCGTTCTTTCGCGGCTACCCGCACAGAAAGATGTCGAATTGAACAGCGTGGGTATTCAAGTCTTGCTTGATGAGGACAGCGTCCGATTCGTCCCCGATACAACTGCAGGCGGATAACCATCGCATGCACCGGAGCCGGGCTTGCGAGCGTTTTCAAATGGAACATCAACCATCCCGGCCCGGTGATGCGTAGCGTTGTACTGGCCTCTGGAGAACTTCCTTGAAGCGTCACGTTTCTTATAGGCAGTGACCTTGTCGCTCGACTTGCAACAGTTGATGCGCAAGCACTACCCCAGGCTTGCGAAGTCATATGGGCTCAGCGGTGACATGCACCGAGCCGCGTGGGCCATCATGCATTGTCGCACGCGAGAGTTGGGAGGCCATGTCA
>NZ_NIZW01000052.1 GCF_002727185.1 Rhodopirellula bahusiensis | reverse complement strand
GTTGCGTTTGAGTTGGTTGTGGTTAACCGTTAAACGCAGTGGTTCACGCGATGGTTTCTCTATTCAACAAGTTCTTGGTGAATAATGCGGGATCGAATCTGATTCTCGTAATTTCCGGCAAATGTGTAGCTCACGCCTGCCGGCAGAACGAGTTCACCTCTGTCGATCTTTTCTTGCAAGAAAGCCTGTGCGTCTTCAACAACATCGACCTCCGCATTGCCGGGCTTCATATCGAACAGGACGTATCCGACCAAGAAGGTATCCTCGCTCTTGATTACCTGCGGCCCGCGGAGGTACTTGATTTCCGCCAATTGTTCGATCGGTATGTGTTGTCCCATCGGTGTCGGAACCAGAATCCGACCAAGTGACTCGGCTTCATCTCGCAATTCTCGGTAGTAGCGAACGCGGACCGGGTATCGCTCCCGACCCTCAACCGTGGTTGTGATCCGCTTGCCACCGATCGCGACTTCAATCACGTCCTGGACATCTCGGATTTGTAATCCGTACCGCTTGATCGCGTCACGGTCGATATCAATTTCCAAGTACGGCTTGCCGACAATGCGGTCAGCGATGACGGCGGGCGCCTCCACGGTTGGCACCTGTTTCAAGAACCCCTCGATTTGCAATGAAACCCTTTCGATGGTTTCCAGGTCGGGGCCTTTGACCTTCATGCCCATCGGCGCACGCATGCCGCTTTGTAGCATGACGATTCGAGCGGCGATGGGTTGCAATTTGGGTGCGGAAGTGGTGCCTGGAATGTCAGCCGCTTCGGTGATCTTTTGCCAGATGTCATTGGGGGATTTGATCTCCTCACGCCATTGCCGAAACGGTCTACCATGAGGATCTTCAATCAGCTCGCCTTGTTCATCGCGAATGAAATCCTCCGCCTCTTCGTCATAGCGATATCTCAATCGGTTCCCGTTTTGATCGGTTTTGTATTCCGACTTGTAAGTGATGAAGGTCTCGATCATCGAAATCGGAGCCGGATCGAGCGGACTTTCAGCGCGACCGATTTTGCCAACAACGGAATCCACTTCCGGAATGGAAATGAGAAACTTGTTTTGCAGTTGCAGTACGTCCATGGCTTCGCCGATCGAAGCGTGAGGCATGGTCGTCGGCATGTACAAGAATGATCCCTCATCCAGTGGCGGCATGAATTCCTTCCCCAGACCAGGCAGTGCGTCGGACGCGAGTGTCCACGGCTTTGATTGTCGAATCGTTTCGTCGGAGACCCCGACATGCGATGCCGCCTTCGGCACGAAGGTGAAAACACGATCAAATCCTTGCCAAGCGCATAGCCCAATCAGCAGGAAGATCGTGGGAATCGACAAGAAGAAGAGCTTGTGACCCAAGCACCAACGCAAGATCGGTTCGTAGAGATAGCGTTGGAATATCGTGAAGAATCCAAGCAGGCCACCAATCAAAATACCGACGAACAATAGGTTGCGGATCATGCCCTTCTCAGGACCGAGCGGCAGCCAATGCTCGGCCAAGATGAAGGCAACCACAAGCACCGCAATCACGTTTGCGATCATCGGCCCCATCTTTTGGTACTTCGTCGAAATGCGTTCTTCCAGAAGCTTGTAAATCCCCAGCCCTGCGATGATCACGCCTGCCCACCACGAGACCAAGACCGCGAGCAGAATCCCCGCCGCAATCAAGGCGATCATCATGTAGCGGCGGATTACACCCGATTTGATTCGGCCACCCATTAGCACGTGCGCCGCCGGAGGGATGATGGTCAGTGCGACGATAACGGACGCAATCAACGCAAACGTTTTTGTAAAGGCGAGCGGACGAAACAACTTGCCTTCCGCAGCAACCATCGTGAACACGGGCAAGAAGCTGATCACGGTCGTCGAAACCGCCGTCAACACCGCACTGGCAACTTCATGAGCCGCTCGAAAGATTACGTCCGCGCGATTTTCGTCGGGATCGGCTTCGTCCAGATGCTTCAATATATTTTCACACAGAATGATGCCCATATCGACCATCGTCCCGATCGCGATGGCGATACCCGAGAGCGCCACGATGTTGGCGTCGACGCCGAATGTCTTCATTGCGATGAAGCACATCAAAACTGCGATCGGCAATAAGACGCTGATCAACATTGAACTGCGGAGGTGTAACACCATCACGATGATCACGATGATCGTGACCAAAATTTCTTCGGTTAAAGCCGTGTTGAGCGTTCCCAGGGTTTCATAGATGACGCCTGTGCGATCATAGAACGGAACAATGCCGATTTGGCTGGTCGTGATCCAAGCAGGCCATTGCTCGCGAGGGAGATTGCGTAGGTGAGCGACCCACGGATCATGGATCGGCTCCATTCCTTCCGTCGGAGGCAAATCGTTTCGCTCGGCATACGCTTGTACCTGTTCGGGGGCCACTTGCGTGAAATCAATCACCGCCTTGGTCGGTAGACCAACGGAGACTTCCTGGATTTTCTTTTTGACATTCTTGATTGCTTGAAGCGGGTTGTAGCCGTAACGGACGGTAACGACTCCGCCGACTGCCTCCGACCCCGCCTTGTCCAGTGCACCACGACGCAGCGCGGGGCCTAGTCGCACGGTACCAATGTCTTTCACTGTGATGGGAACATTATCGGAGACCTTGAGGACTGTTTTTTCGAGATCTTCCACCTGCTCGATAAAGCCCAGGCCACGAACGATGTACTCCGCCTTGTTAAGCTCAATCGTTCTCGCTCCGACATCGACGTTTGACATACGAACTGCCATGAAAACATCGGACAGCGTCACATCGGCCGCCCGCATCGCATCGGGATCAACGTCAATTTGGTACTCCTGCACAAAGCCGCCGATGGAAGCGACTTCGCTGACACCCTCGGCTGCCGTGATCGCATAACGAACGTACCAATCTTGATACGTCCGCAGCTCGTTCGGGTCCCACCCGCCGGTCGGATTGCCGTCAGGATCGAGTCCCTCCAGCGTGTACCACATGATCTGGCCGAGAGCGGTCGCATCGGGTCCCAGTGCTGGCTGGACGCCTTCAGGTAGCGTGCCGGCCGGCAAACTGTTCAGCTTTTCCAGCACACGCGATCGCGACCAATAGAACTCGGCTTCCTCATTAAAAATGATATAGATCGTCGAGAAGCCAAAGATCGAGTAACTGCGAATCGTTTTGACTTCGGGAAGACCGAGCAGCGCAACCGTGAGCGGATACCCGATCTGATCTTCGATATCCTGCGGACTGCGCCCCATCCACTCGGTAAAAACGATCTGCTGGTTTTCACCGATGTCGGGAATGGCATCAACGGGTACCGGATCGCGTGGAAGGTCACCGATCTTCCAATCAAACGGAGCGACCATCACGCCCCAGCCAACAGTGGCAGCGACCAGCAAAGCGACAATCAACTTGTTGTGTATGCAGAACCAGATGATGCCGCCGAGAAGTGACCGGCGGTTGGCGTCTACATCCGGAGCGACAACGTGTTGCGAATCGGATTCCGTCTTGGAGGCGAGGGTATTGTCCGAGGATTGTGACATTCGTTATGCAGTGTCTTCTAATTGACGTTTTTACCCCGATACCTCCATGCGAATTCGGTTGGCTCGGGCGGGGGACATGGTGCTTCGTTCATCATCGAGTTGAAAACTCGACAAATGGAGTTAGCCGTGATTGTGTTTGCTGTGTTCGTTGCCACTTGGTGGCGGAGCCTCAACGAGAGGTGCGACTTTGTCGGCACACTTGAGCATCGATCCTCCGTAATAGGGATTGCGAACGGTATCGTTAGTCTGCAACCAAGTCGCTCCACGGCCATCAAATGCCATCGGGCAATGCAGCTCAAACAACTGACTGCCGCTGTGGAATCCAAACATGCGTTGGATGGTGATTAACTCATCAGATAGCAGCGCAAACGCGGAACGCATCGCTTCCAAATCGGTCGCCTTCGCTAAGCGAGCAGCAATCGACGAGAGGCTTCGTGTCTCGGCTGCCCATCGCTTTGAGGCTACTTCATCGAGTGTGCTAGCGTCGATCGCTTGAAGGCTTTGATCAAGTTGTTCGACATCATTGGCGAACGCACCCACTTTGTCCGACGCCAGACCGTCGCCGATCGCAAGATATGGGTTCAACAAACGATCAAGCTGTTGGCGAAAAGCCATCGGCACATTCAACGTCTCTTCGGGCATCTCATGCCCAGCATGTGAAATCCCGAACATTTTCTGTAGCCGCATCGCATGCTCCTTGGTCACCAAAGTGACGCGATCCGCATCTTGCAAGCTCTGAATGTCTTGCCCCTCGACCGAGTCGTTTCTCAGCAACATGGCAAACTCTCGCCATTGGGCTCCCATATCACCCGATAACGCGTTTCCGTCCACGGCTGCAACTCGCTGCCCCACCATTGCAAAGGCGCCACGGATTTTGCTCAGCTCAGCCTCCTCGATGGCGGCTTCGAGTGACTTAACGGATTCAAGAACTGCCAGCATCTGTTGGCTCACCTTGGGCGGCAGTGACATTTGCGAGTGGTCGGTCATCGCGTCACCCTCACCCTTCGGCATCGCGTCGCCGCCATGATTGTGACCGCCGCCACCTCCACCGCCTGAGGGTGTCATCATGGATGGTTTGGCGGAGATTTGCAGAGCGCTGTCGAGCTTGAAGTTGCCATTGGTCACGACCAATTCACCTTCCTTCAAACCGGATTTGACAAGGTAGTAATCTCCGGCGCGAGGGCCTAAAACGATCTCGCGCCCTTCGTAGGTTGGTTCTTCCGCGTCAGGAACCTGGACGTAAACAATCGCACGAGTCCCGGTCAAAAGGGCGGCCGACACGGGAATCACAAGCGGCTTTGCCGTATCGCTCGGTTCTGCTGTCACGAATCCAAGGGACTCTGCACGTACCAGCGGCATTTTGCAGATATCGCAATTGCCCGGTTGGTCTTTGATAATTTCGGGGTGCATTGGGCTGATCCATTTGCCAGCCAAAGATGCATCCAACACGCGGCCACCGGCTGCGATTTTGGATCGAACAACCGCCCGAACGAACATCTCTGGCTTCAGTCGTCCATCTTCATTCGGCACGTTCACGCGGACCTTCACGGTGCGCGTGTCCTTGTTCAAAACCGGGTCGATAAACGCGACCTGTCCCTTGAAGACTTCACCCGGGTAAGCCTCCGTCGTGAATTCAACTTCCTGCCCGTACCGAAGCCAAGCGAGGTCTGACTCGTACGCATCCATTTGCACCCACAGATGGCTCAAATCCGCAACGGTATAGATGCGATCTCCCGTACGAACACGGTCCCCCTCCTGACGGAGCTTCTCCACGACAATTCCGCTGGCCGGTGAGTAGATCGTTAGGTGCTCCGTAGGTTTGCCCCGCTGTTCGATTTCCCCGACTTGCTCTTCGGTAATTCCAAGCAGCCGCAGTTTCTCGCGAGCGGACTCTGCTAGGTCGATCGGTTGGACGAAACGAGATGACGAACGGCCCGCATTGGATTCCAACGCCGCGATCAATTCTTGTTGGGCCGTGTACAACTCTTCGCTGTAGATGTACGCCATGTGATCGCCCTTGTTGACTTCGACACCAGTGAAGTCGACATACAATCGGTCCAAACGTCCGGAAACCCATGCGGTAATGTAAGCTAATCGCGTCTCGTCATACTCAATCTTCCCGACCATCCGCACATCAGCAGTCACATACTGACGTCCTACCGGAACCGTCTGAATGTTCATCAGCTTCTTAACGTCCGCGTTGATCGAAACAGTACGGACGCCGCTCGCCGACTTCTTCACAGGCACCAAATCCATACCGCAAATGGGGCAGCTACCGGGGCCGTCGCGCCGAATCTGAGGGTGCATCGAACAGGTCCAGATTGCCGGTGCATTCGATGCTTGCTCAGCCACAACGGCTTGGGAACCCGCTGACGAGTCCGATGTCGATGGTCCTCGCAACCACCATGCAAACGCAAAGCCGATCGCAAGAAATGCGATCGCTTGCAGGAACCAGGTCTGTGAGAACAGTCGTTTTAGATGTTGTTTCATTGTTTTCTTTGTGAGCCTTGTTCTGGGTCTGGGAGACGGGAGTTGAAGCAGTCAACCTCCTTCACTCCCCATCAACTCCTCTTAAACCAATCGACCAGTGCCGTGACTTCTTCTTGGTCCTTCACGCCGACAGCCGTCACACTCCGTGGGCCCTCTCGCCATGTCGCTGCGATGCTTGAATCGAGATCGACTAGACAACACTCCTTATCACCGCACATCGCCATGCTGGAGGCTCGGTCCCCAAACCAGTCAACCTCTTCGTCGTCGTGTTCAAACAGAACCAACGTTGAACCATCCTGACGTTTGCACACCGCCTTCACACAAGTGCAGCACGGCATCTTCAAAACACTTGTCGATGCGAGGGAATAGCCCTGTGGCAAGCCGTCTGCAACGGCCGGCCGATAACCGACCAGGTGGACGGCCTCATCCGGAGCGACCACTTTGCCATCGTATTTATCCAGCAAGAATTGTTCCGCCGCATCAGGATTCTCCGGAAGCGCCCGCAGGTAGTGATCCATTGTCGCGACGAATTCCTTGCTGTGCCCCTGATCCATGTCGGACATCGAATCGTGACGTGATATCCAAACGCTTAAGCCAAACACAAGGAGCATCGAAGCGGCGATCGCGAGACGCTGATACATCGCCCGACTCCAACGCGGATTTGGCGAGCGATCCGCATTTGCACCGGAGGCCAACTCAACAGCAGGGGCAACTGCTAACGAGGGCTTTGCCCGGCCAACGCTCTCTGTCGCGTTGTCCGCGTCAAGTCCGCGAACAATTTGCCCCCAAACGCCCGGCGGAACCGGTGGGGCGGCGGCACCTGAGAAAGCACCACTCAGCTGCTCGTACTCAGTCAACGCCCTCGCGCATGACTGACAGCCCTGCAAATGTTCCGCAACGGCAACGCGCACATCGACCGACAGCTCGTCGTCGTAAAACGCCGAGAGCAAATCTTGAGTTTCGTTACAGTTCATGAGTTATACCTGCGACCTTTCGTGGTCTGTCGGTGAAAACGAGTTCCGCGCGGTCTGCCGCGTCGCATCGAGAACTCGTCAGGTGTTGGATACCTCTAAACTGCGGTTCCTTCACGATTTTTAGCGATTTCGCACGAAACGTCGATGCTGGCCCCATCTTTTTCAGAATTCCTATGAAAATCGGTGAAGAACGGCACGACTGAGAGCATCTGACTCGGCGTAAGTATCTTTCCAACGCCTTTTTCAACAAGGAACCCGGAGTCATGATTGTTTTGAAGTGGACGTTACCGATTGCCGCAGTCGCCATGCTTGCCATCGGTTTTTCAGGCTGTGATTCGTCGCAGGTGCAACCAGCCGATGATGCCGCACCAGCAGCCGATATGGAGAGTGGAATGGACCACGATTCCATGGACCATGACGCGATGAACCACGACGAGCACGCGATGCACGACCACACATCCCACGCGGGAGCAGATGCTGCGGAAGAAATTCCTGCCCCCGAGGCGAAGTCCGACATGGACAAAATGATGGAAACGCTCGCCAGTTTCTCGGAAGAGGACAAGGCATCGGCGATGAAGCAGCACTTCTGCCCCGTCAGCGGAGGAATGCTCGGCGTGATGGGCAAGCCTGAGAAGATGGAAGTCGAGGGCCAAACCGTCTGGATTTGCTGCGATGGCTGCAAAGACAAGCTGCTCGCTGACCCCGAAAAATACCTCGCCAAGATCAACCAGTAGATTCGGGCACTCGAAACCTTCTCTAGGAGTCTCCGTTTTGGACTTGAAGAACACTGGCTGTGACGTCGCGTATGACCACATTGGAATCCCAACAATCCATCCTAGCGAAGGCGAAGTTTATCATCCGGACATTTGTGCGCATATTCTTAGTGTGAAAACAGATGCGTTGCGAATCGAAAAGATTCGCTTCGACGCTGATGCGCCGTTCCCCGATGACGTTAAGACACGGACTCACGTTGCGTTCAAAGTAGACAGTCTGAGCGAGGCAATTTTCGGAAAGCAAATCGTAATGCCACCGACGGAATTCAAGCCCGGGATCCGATTTGCCTTTGTCGATATCGAGGGTGTACTGATCGAATTTTTTGAAATCGGCTAGCAAACGAGGGTATGTCCGTGCACGTTGCTTTAACTCACTTCGTTTGTTTTCTCCAGATCAGTTGACTTGCAGCCGTGAGCCCTCAAGGGCGGTGTGGAGCATCGGAGACGATTGAACTTCGCAGTCAGTTCTAAGTTCCACATCGCCCTTGTCGCTTGCGAAGCCATTTTCATGGAGCTATTTCCAATCTCAATCGAAAAACGCATAAGCCGCGGACTGCAGCGTTTGAATTGCCACAGCATCTACGTGACGCATCTCGGTGCCGGCAAGATTACGCTAGTGGTGCGTCAGCTTCAAGAATTAGGGTTGGGATTATCCGTTCGATAGGTGAAGCTGTGGGGAACACGGAGGGTTCCCATGCACAAGAAATATATCGTTCGGTTGAACGAGCAGGAGCGACGGACGCTCGCAGAAATTGTCAAGAAGCTTAGTGGCTCGAGCCAGAAAGTGCGTCGAGCACAAATCCTGCTCGCCGCCGATGCCGATGGGCTGGCGTGGACCGACGCCAGGATCGCCCAGGCGTACCGGTGTCGAACGAAAACAGTCGAGAATATCCGACAGCGATTTGTTGAGTTTGGTTTTGAGCAAACTCTCCAGGGAAAGAAACGGCTCGAACCGGCCAGACCCAAATGTCTCAGCGGAGATGAAGAAGCGAAGATCATCGCGACGCGATTGGGAAAGCCACCGGCCGGCTATGCCAACTGGTCGCTTCGACTGCTCGCCGAAAAGGTCGTCGAACTGGGGATCTGTGACTCGGTCTCGCACGAGACCGTCCGGCAGACGCTAAAAAAAATCGCATGAACAACCGCAACATCCAGTACTGGGTGATCCCGCCACAGTGCGATGCGGAATTCGCCGCGAGCATGGAAGACGTCCTGGAAACCTATGAAAAAACCTACGATCCGAGCCGCCCGGTCCTCTGCATGGACGAGCAACCGGTCCAGTTGATCAAAGACGTGAAGGCTCCTGTCGAGGCGACCGCCGAACATCCCAAGCGAGTCGACTATGAATACGAACGTGCTGGGGTGGCGAACATCTTTATGTTCACCGAACCGTTGGCCGGTTGGCGGCAGGCATTCGCTCGGCAGACGAAGACCAAGGTGGACTGGGCTTTGCTGATGGCGGAATTGCTTGAAGGTCGCTACGCCGACTGCGAGAAGGTAACGCTGGTGTGCGACAACCTAAACACCCACACTCGGGGAGCGTTTTATGAAGTGTTCGAACCGGCTCGCGCACGCTCATTGGTCAAGCGGATCAACTGGTGCTACACGCCCAAGCACGGAAGTTGGCTTAACATTGCCGAGAACGAATTGAGCAGCATCACGCGACAGTGCGTCGGTGGCCGCCGCATCGGAAGCATCGAGGAGTTGTCAGCCGAAATCGCGGCTTGGTCGACGCACATCAACGACAAGCAACGAGGCGTCGACTGGCAGATGAAGATCGACGACGCTCGAATCAAACTGAGATCGGTCTATCCTAAAATTAGAGTTTGACGAACCACTAGTTTGCACCAACAAGGATGCAAACGAACGTGCTCTAGCGATTGCTGCGGCGAAGACAGTTCCAGGTGTCACCGAAGTAAGTATGCAGAACGGGAAGCCTTCCTGACGAGCAAGATACTGTGCCTGAATGCGACACAGCAGAAATTTTTGTTCGAGTCCCTTTCGATGCCGATCAAACAACTCATCCATTTTTTGTAGAATAACTTCCGAGACTTCGGGTCAAATGCGGCACAAGAATCTAGGCTGGTGAGCGATCGAATCGTGTTCTGAAACTTTCGTCGTGGATTGACGCCTAGCAGCAAATACCTACATTGCAACTCTGGATGATGTTTGAGCGCGACGTTCAAGATGCATTCCATGCAACCTTGCGACTGTTCTTTGACGACGTGCGTGCTGAGCCCTGGACGCCACCATACGACGTTCGAGGGTGCTGTTTCAACATTAACCCCGCATTATTCACCAAGAACTTGTTGAATAGAGAAACCATCGCGTGAACCACTGCGTTTAACGGTTAACCACAACCAACTCAAACGCAAC
>NZ_NIZW01000051.1 GCF_002727185.1 Rhodopirellula bahusiensis | reverse complement strand
TCCCTGCTAGCCTGATTTGAACCTGCCAGTCGGGATTCTGACCACTTCCAAAATCTAACGCCATGCCAATCGCAAACCGCGAGGTGCGCTCCTTACGGGGGTGGCTTTGCAGATGTCTCGATGGCGATTTCGGCGTTTGCTATCCTCGCGTTTCAGACTGTTGTTGAGCTTGAATCGCTGGTCGCCTCAGACGAATGACACTGAACGCAATATCGTCGCAGCGAGGGTAGCTATCGATGCCAAATGACCGTTGCTTTCGCATCAACGAGTTTGATGTCGACGAATTGCGTTCGCAGGAACGTGGAGAGCATTTGATCGATGGATTTTCGAACTGGGTTCGGAAATATGCAGCACGTGTTGACGAAGTGGTCATGCAAATCGAAGAAGCGTTCGCTAACACGACGCTTGGAAACGGAATTGGACTTTTCGAGGCGAAGGGATTGGACGATTACGCCAGTCATGAAGAACGGAAGCAAATCCGCGAGACCGATGAAAAGATCGACTGGCGACGCATCCCTTCCGACCATCTGGCTCGTTGTCATAGCTCCCCTTCGTTCTTCGATGCGGAGGGCTTCGTCTTCCACCTTCCCGCGTTCTTGATCGCCGAGCTAAACGACAAGCACCCCTACGGCTTCATCGACCGTCTCTATCGCACCCAAGAACATCCGCAAGGTTGGAGGCAATGCCTGACCGCCGACCAGCGTCGGGCGCTGATCGCGATGTTGGAGCTGATTCGCGAGCATCCAAATTACATGCACGAAACCGCCGAGATCGATTCCTGTCTGGAAGACTTGAATGATGCACAGTCGTTACAATAGACGGCCTGAGTCGCAATTCGACCGAATTGGCGTATTCTCCAAGAGAAGCCGTTCGCTATCGCTGAAACGCCATACCATCGCCACAATGCTCAGCCTGCTTTGAACCCGTACCAACCGGCGAGCTCGCCAAACTCCCTTCGACGATCCGAAGATGTCAATTCACTGTTCGCAATCGTCGCTGCAGTTCAGATTGGGATTGCCATCGCCTACTGCTTCTATTCAGTCGATAGTGACGTTCCACCGGCTGAGATGATACGAAGACTGAATCCCGCTTGGCACGCCCTTGCGGCGACATGTACGTTCGGGACGTTCATGGTCCTGTTGGCAGCAATCGCTAAGTGCAAGGGCAAGTTCACCAGCCGGTTCATTCCATTCGCACTCGATATGCTCATCACAGCCTATGTTGTCTACTTCTCCAGCGTATTTGGATTGTTTTGAACAATGCATGGCTGCTGGGGGAGTTTGGAATGACGCAAGCTGCCGCAATCGTCACGATGGTTCGCTGAGTAGACCTGAAGTTTGAAACGAGATTGCGATCATCAACCGGAGATCATTCCTGGGGCTTCCAGATGGAATAGTTTTCAGATTCCCGAAGGAACTTTTCAGCTTCGATTGTCACACTCTTCGACTTTTCACTTGAAGAACCCGTCTCGGGAAAGACGGTGACTCGAGTCCCGTACATTTGCAGCATCGGCCGTAGCGATTCGAGGCAGGCGATAAAGTGGCATTTCTGGGGTTGGTAGTGTCCACTTTTCGCAGTGATCAGCTTCAGCTTGCCCTTCTCGACTTTCCACTCGCCGGCTCCTTTCACCGGCCGTCCCTGAAGGAAACTGGAGTGATGAAATTGACCGACGACATGGCTTCCGGTATAGAAAACCCCTCGAGGACTCAGGACAAAGATCGCCCAACCCAATCCGGAAAAGTGCGTCCTCATGGCGGCGGTATCGAACGCACTTCCGTTCTGCCAAAGCAATTCATTGCTTCGATCAACTCTGTATCGAACCCGAGCTTTCGAATCCAGATAGGCGACACGATTCAAGAGTTGCTTTACCTCCGAAGGATAGATGTTCCCATCGTCTCTTGAGGCTCCACCTTGGATATGGAGCATACCGGCACGTCGAATTTGCGCGATGACTCCGAATTCGCCCAGCGAACTCAACCACTCAAAGAAAGGTTGCGGCGGTTGAACGCTCCTGTAAGCAACCAAACAGCGAAGAAGCAAATCGCTGGTCCGATGCTGACCGTCGAGCTTTTCCAGTCCGTATCCTTTCTGGGCTAAAGCTCGCAGCGAACCGACACTTTCGGTTTCAGACTGCATCTGTCGCTTCAGCTGCTCGTAGTATCTGTTCCAGAGTATCTTCTTGTGCTCAGATGAACTCTCTTGAACCAGACTCTCCATGTGGTTGTCGAAATCGCAATCCTCTTTCAACTCCAAGTACTCGCCGTCGTACGGATTATCGCACTGGCGATCTTCGATTGCTGCGGGAGTTGTCATTGCTTGAACCATTGAGAAGCAAGGTGAAATTGACGCGAGGTTGCTCGCAAAACCGGAACAATCGTGTCATCTTCTGTTTCGACCATCTAGTTGATCGATCATGAACCGGATCAATTGAATGTTTGGATCCGTGTACCTGCGATTGACTTGAGTTCCCACACCCAAGTCGTGCTCGATCTGCCGGCCCGTTGGAGTGCAGGCCTGCTCTTCTTGCCCGTGTGATCACTCAGGAATCGACTCGTCCCAGGCGTTGCTTGCCCGCATGCTGGACACCGCGTATTCTTGTTGCGATGCCAAGAGACAACGGGCGACAAGGAATGCCGCACATGTTTCACGAGCCTTGCTTGTGAAACAATGAGATCGCACACCTGTGATCACATTGAATGAAGTTGTTTCTTTCTGCGCACCGGAGGCGCACCACGCGATGAAAGTCGTGCCTGATTGGCACGATCCATCCGAGCGACAAACTTGCCTTGACCGGCAATCCTTTCGTCGCCGCGACAACCGACGGCTTGTTCAACGGGTCGTACGGTTTGGAGCAAACAGGGTGATATTTCATCGACTCGGTTTTTTGACCGGGCACGTTTTGTGACCTAAGTTTGCTCAGCCCCACGGTTCGGAGTGTCTTCCGAGGGGCTTGGACTCACCCCAGTCCAGCATTCCCCCTCCAACGACGCTCACGATGGAATCGGCGCATGGACCTGTTAACGACGATCAATCGATGTCTTGCTTTTGACAAGAAAGCGGACCAATCAAACGATGGCAAAGCGGTTGCCAAGCCCGCTCGTCGGCGACGTGTCGCTGGACGCCTGCGAACGTTTGCATTGGTGGTCGGTACGATCGCCGTCAGCGGATCGTCGATGCCAGCCTTCGCACAAGGCTTCGTGCCTTCTCGTGGCCCGGCCGTTTCGGCTCCCACAAACGACGCCGAACGGAAGCTCGAAGAACAAGAACGAGCGCGTGCTTTGGCCGATGGCATCGAACTCGAAGAAGCGGGACAGTGGAGTGACGCAATCGATCACTATGAATCGGCGACTCGCCGGTTCCCTCAAGATCGCATCCTTTACCAGCGTTTGCTGATCAGCCGATTGCGTTTTGACGTCAACCGTCGCTACCAAGACCAAACGTATCTGCGTTCGCTCCGTGACATGACCACGTCGCAGTCACTGGATTTGTACAGCGAGATCTTGGCGAATTTGCAAACACACTATGTTGACACCATCGAGTGGTCACGCGTGTTGCTGCATGGGACCGCGGCGTTGGAAACGGCGCTGGACGATGAAACGTTCGTGCAAACCATGCTGCCCAACGCGACTCCGGATCAAATCGAAAAGTTCCGCATGGAGATTCACCATCGGATCAGCCAACGGTCCACGCAAAGTCGATTTGACTTGCGAGCCACCGTTTCGCAAGTCGCATCGATGGCTCAACAAGAACTTGGCCTGAGCGGGACCGCGACGGTTTTGGAATTCGTGTCCGGTGCCGTGTCGACTTTGGACACATACACACGTTTGCTTTCGCCTGGCCAACTGGACGACATGTTCAGCACCATCGATGGCAATTTCGTGGGTCTGGGCGTTGAGCTGAAACCCGGCGAAGACTGCTTGAAGATTCTGTCCGTTATCCCCGGTGGCCCCGCCGATGAAGCCGGCATTGTCGCTGGTGACCGTATCATGGGTGTCGACACGACCTCCGCGGCCGACCGTGACCCGGACTACGTGGCTGATTTGCTGCGTGGCCCCGAGGGATCTTTGGTCTCACTGGAAATCGCCTCGATCGATCAGGAACCGCGTTCGATTCGCGTGGCTCGCCGCCGAGTCGACGTGCCGTGTGTCGAGAACGTTCACTTGGTCGATGCGGACGCGAAAATTGGCTACTTCCGTCTGACAAACTTCCAGAAATCGACGCCAGCCGAAGTGGAAAAGGCTTTGTGGGCTCTCAGCCGTCAGGGAATGCGTTCGCTGATCATTGACTTGCGAGACAACCCCGGCGGATTGTTGCCCGCATCGGTGGAAGTCGCTGACCGGTTCATCGACACGGGGCGAATCTTGACGACCCGCGGCCGCAACGCTCGCGAGAACTTTGATTACTCGGCTCACCGTGCCAACACTTGGAACGTGCCGTTGGCGGTTTTGATTGACCGGAACAGTGCGAGTGCCAGCGAAATTTTCTCCGGTGCGATTCACGATTCGAATCGGGGCACGATCGTCGGTGAAAAGAGCTACGGCAAGGGCAGCGTGCAAGGCATCTTCCGGATGCAGGCCGCCCAGTTCGGACTTTGTCTGACGACCGCAAAGTTCTACTCGCCGAGCGGCCGAGCGATCAGTCGCAACGGTGTCGAACCTCACCTGTCCGTGCCACCGACCTACATTGCGGCTCGCCCGGATGAGAACGGACGATTGGTCACGGAATTGGAAGACGACGTGCTGCAGCGTGCGATCGAACACCTGGGTCAACCGGCACACTGATCGGCTTGTGATTGTTAGCCGCCGTGCGTTAGCACCGGTTGTTTGACGCAACCGGGCCTAACGGCTATCGGCTGATTGGTGCGGTTTGGAATTGTGAACTGGTCTGCGGGTGTCAGCTTGTAGATCGATCGTGGCGATTGAAAAAGTTAAATTGACAATTGTAAATTCTAAATTGGCTTGATTGCTGGGTGGCGCCGGGGCTTTTGAATCCGCTCGGTGACGAGTGGTTTGTCAATGAAACAACTTCGTGTGACACCGGACGGCTCGCGCCGTTCCGCTACCAATTTCAGATGCAGCGAGTGATCCCTCCGGTACCAATCTTAGCGGCAGGGCGCGAGCCCTCCGGTTCGTGGGGAGTCCAGATTCGTTGGTTCGCGAATCGCCAATCGATTCTCAGACGGTTCGGGACACATAGCAAATCAGCCGCGGCATTTGCCGCGGCTGATTGCATTTCAAACTGTTGTCTGAGACCTATTGCTCAGCAACTAGGCTTGCTTGGTCAGTTCTTCGCGTTTCGCTGAGATGATCGCCAGCAACTCACGTTGTGGCTTGACGAATTTGTCGACGCCTTCGTCCATCAAGAACTTGTGCATTCCCTTGATGTCCAAAGCCGCGTCGACTTCGTCTTGAACCGCTTGCGATGGCATGTCGCCGACTTCGCTGGTGAATGTCTTGCCGCTGGCGTCGACCGCTTCATTGGTCGCGGGCGGGTTGGTTTGAATGTCGCTGCCCGCCAATGCGGCGACGTACTTCCATGGTGGATCGTCTTTGCTCTTCGTTCCCGTGCTGGCGAAGATCAACTCTTGTTCGAGCTTCAGGTTCTTGTCGGCCCAGAACTCTTGGTTCTCTTTCCAAATTCGTTTCGCGTTGAGGATGCCAACATGACCTTGGGCGTCGGCCGAAAGGTTAGGCAATTCCTTCTGCGTGTAGACGTCGATTCGCGAAATGAAAATGCTGTAGACCGATTTGAATTGATCGAGTGAACGCACACCGGACTCGGCTGCACGCTGGGCACCCTTCCAAATCGCTTCCCGAGCCGCGTGGTACTGATCCGCGGTGAACATCAACGTCACATTCAATGTGATTCCGGCGGCGGCCAATTCTTCCAACGCAAGCAAGCCAGCTTCCGTCGCGGGAACTTTGATCATTCGGTTGGTGTGACCGGCGGCCCATTGCTTGCCCAACTCGATGTAGCGGCTGGCGATGTCCGAAGCGGAAAGGTTTTGCTCAGGATCTTCCAAGATCGGATCGAGTTCGAAGCTGACCCAGCCCGCATTGCCCGCGGTTGATTCGTGGATCGACGCGAATTTTGTTTCGGCGTCGGAAACCAATTCGTTCGTGAGAGCCCATGCGATGGCTTCGTCGTCGTGCCCTTCGCTCAACAACGCGTCGATTCGATCGTCAAAACCGCCGGCCTTCACGATGCCCGAGATGATGGCGGGGTTGCTGGTGGCGCCGACCGCCCCCCACTTGAGGTTCTGGTCAATTTCGGAGGGCTCGACCGAATCCAAGTACAGCTTCGTGCCGGAGTCGATCAGGGATTGGAGAGATGCAGACATCAGTTCACTTCGTGGGTTTCGAATAGAAAAGTGTGATTCGCGGGGATGCGAACGAAACGGCTTTCACCGGCATCGAAGCAGCAAAACACGAACCGAAAGCTCGCTGGTATGGCGGGTCGCGGCGTCCACGGTCCCCATCCGGATCCACCTTCGCGGTTCGGGGTGGTGGAAAACACACTTCTCACGCTCTGGTTCGATCTGCTCTGCCGATTAGGCTGTTTCAACAATTAGACTGCATTCGGTTCGTTTTGTGGGGGTGGGGCAAACCGTCGCTGAGCGATTTCGAATCGAAGTCGGCGGTGGACGCTTGTCTTGGCTCAGAAACTTCCCAGTTTTTCTAACCCTCTCAATTGTCGCACAACCATCGAAACGTTTGCGCGGGACAATCGCATTGACGTGGACCTTCCGCGATTCCCTCGATAGCTTACTGCTGTGTTTGTCATTGGCGACTGATTCGACTTTCAAAGCCGTTCAAACTTGTCCAATCGAAGTCGTCCCGACCGGCCCCGCTCTTCTCACCTTCTGGAATCCTAGATGACCTCAGATTCAACCAAGCCGTCGTTCCTGGAGCGGCCTGGCCCGTGGGGATTGACCGTGGCTTTGTTGGTCCTCATGGGATTCTTCTTTTTCTTGCCGTCCGCGTTCCGCGCCGCTCGCATGGGGCTGAAGAACAAAGAGAACGACGTCAAAGACTGGTTGCCCAGTGACTTTCCCGAAACCGCTGAACTGGATTGGTTTGCCGATCACTTTGCCGGCGAGAGCTTTGTTCTGTTGACCTGGGAAGGTTGCAACGTCGGCGATCAACGACTTCGATTGTTTGAAGACAAACTGCTGCACGAATCCGCGAATTATCGCGAACAGCTCGCTGCGGAAGAAGCCTGGGGCGAGAACGCGTTGTCACTCGCGGAGGTCCAGTCGCGTGTGCGAGCGCGAGACCTGGGCGTTGAATTGGAACTCTTGCCGCCTGGCCAAGACCTGACCGGCTGGGGTGGCGAAGACGAGAAGTGGTTGGCCTCGGCCGATGGCACTTGGTACTACATCAAACCCGACGGCAAACTGTTCCGCTGGGAAGAGTCGATGAACGGCCCGGCGGCCTTGTTACGGAAGGCTCAAAAATCCTGGGGCAACTACGAATTGAAAGGTCAATTCGTGACGGCCTTTGGCGATCCTTCGACCACCGAACGCATCAACCCGTTCTACAACGACCCAATGTTGTTGTGCGCGCCGTTGTTCCAAACGGTTCAAACCGGGGCAACCATCGCGGAAGAATTGGCCGCAGAAGGTGGTCCGCTTTGGCCGATTGACCTGACGGATGTGACCAAGAAGCCGATCGTTGCCAAACGGCTTGCGATGGAACGCTTGACCGGAACACTGTTCGCCCCCGCGGTCCCGCACGAGTTTGACTGGACCGCCAAATCGTTCATCAATGAATTGCCCGAAGAGAATCGCTCGGCTTTACCACAAGATGCACCCGAGCGGGTCGAGCAAGCACTGGAAACCTTCGTCGCCGAGCGTTTGGACGGCGACAGCGAAAAGCTTCCCACGTCACTGACACAAACACAAACGGACGCCTGGTACGCGGTCTACGATGCGCTGGGTGTCGAACCGCCTCCGCGTTTGACTTGTTTGCTGGTCACGCTGACGGATTTGGCCAAGGACAATCTCGCGTTCGCGGTCGGACGTGGAACGTTGGGCACTCCGCAAGGTCGATTGTTGCAGTTGGCTCAGCAATCCGGCATTCAACCGCCGTTGCCCCCCAGCAGTGCGCCGCCGCCATTCAACCGTGAACCGCCCGAGTCCATCGGCGGAATGCCACCGCTGCGAATGGGTGGACCTCCGATCGACAACATCGCGATCGACGAAGAAGGAACGATCACGCTGGTTCGTCTCGTCGGCTACTGCATTTTGGTCGGCGTGCTGCTGTCGTATTTTTGCTTCCGCAGCATCAAAGTCACAATCATGTTGTTCGTCGTCGGCGGTTCCGCCGCGATGCTCAGCATGTCGATGGTGGGTTGGACCGGCGGCCGAGTGGACGCGATTTTGATGTCGATGCCGTCGCTGGTCTATGTGCTTGGATTGTCGGGATCGATCCACGTCATCAATTACTACCGCGACGAAGTCCGTTTTCGCGGACGGCGTGGTGCGGCCACGCGAGCCCTGAAGCACGCGGCGTTGCCATGCACGTTGGCGGCGTTGACCACGGCAATCGGTTTGGCCTCGCTGTTCACCAGCAATCTGAAACCGATCAGCAACTTCGGCTTGTATTCCGCAATTGGCGTGATTTCGACGCTGGGTGTCTTGTTCAGCTACTTGCCCGCCGCGCTCGAAACCTTCTCGCCCCAATTCGGCCAAGACAAATCCGAAGAGCGCAAACGAATCGCAGCGGCAAAGCGTAAATCCGATTCGACCGCCGACACATCCACCGCCGAGACGTCTGGCAAGGGTGCAGTCACTGGCGAACTGGAACTAGCCGCTTGGTGGGCCGGAGTCGGACGCTGGATCACTGGCCATCACGCGGTCGTCAGCATCGCTTGCATCACCGGGCTAGCAATCGCATCGCTGGGTCTGTTCAAGATCACCACCTCGGTGCAGCTGCTCAAGTTGTTTGATCCCCAGGCTCGTATCCTTCGCGATTACGCTTGGTTGGAAGATCACTTTGGCAACTTGGTGCCGATGGAAATCGTCGTCCGAATGCCGCCCGAGATTCAACGTCTCGATCGTATGGCGACCGCTTCGACCGAAGAGGAAGGCGACGACCAAGACCGTTTGTCCGACCCGATTTCACTCAGTTTGCTGGAACGCATCGAGGCGGTCGCACGTATTCGCAAAGTCGTCACGCGTTCGCTCGGCGAAGAAGGCATCGCAAAAGTCGGCCAGGCTTCCAGCATGGACACGTTCATTGCTCCCCTGCCCGACGTCAGCAACGGTTGGAGCAACACGCGGTCACAATTCAACAGCCGCCTGAATGAATCCCGAGACGAATTGCTGACCAGCGATTACGTCAAGATTGAGAAGAACGGGCCTCTGAAAGACAGCGAGTTGTGGCGACTAAGCTTGCGAGTCAGCGCTCTGTCGGACGTCGACTACGGGTTGTTCATCAACGAACTGAAAGACGCCATCGATCCGGTCGTGCAGGCCTACCGCGTGCGAGCCAAGTTGCTTCGTGAATTGCAGCAGCCCGACGGGACACAACTCCCCAAGGCAAAGGTTCTGGTTCTCGGTGCACAAAACATCGTCGAGTTGGATTCCGCGAACTTGGTCACCACCGATGAAGAATCGGGCGAACGTGTCGTCGACCAACGTGCGATCTTCCTGGCGACTTTGCGAGAACTGCTGAGCAATGAACGTATCCGTCAAAGCTGGATCGATCCCGATGCGGCCGACGCGATCGCGAAGCCGTCGGATGAGAACTGGGATCGACGCATCGCAGCGGCCGACGTCGTCATCGATTTGGCTGGACTGAGCTTCCAAGCTTCCACGTCGAAAAAGGTTGCCGCGAAGGAACCAGTTCAATCGGTCGCCCCGGGTGCGGAAAGATTGATTTCGGTCACCGAAGTCCTTTCGCGGCCGATCCAAAAGCACATCCTTTCGCTGGACAAAGTCGCTGAGGGGCAACCCGATCGATTGCCAGTGTTCGAGCTCGACGAACCCGCCACGCCTCAGGTGATTTACACCGGCGTTGTCCCGGTCGTTTACAAAGCCCAGCGGACTCTGTTGGGCAGTTTGGTCGAGTCGATCTTGCTTGCGTTTGTGTTGATCGGCTTCGTCATGATCGTGTTGCTCAACCCAGGATCCTTTCCCGGTAAATGGTTGGCGCCCGCGAATTTGCGTGCCGGCTTTGCCGCCGGAGCGGTTTCGATGATTCCCAACGTGTTCCCCGTTCTGCTGGTGTTCGGGATCATGGGTCACCTGCGAACCGCCGTCGACATCGGAACGATGATGACCGCCAGCGTCGCAATGGGCGTCGCGGTCGACGACACGATTCACTTCCTGACATGGTTCCGCCAATTCCTCGAGGAAGGCAAGTCGCGTAAAGAAGCCGTTATCGAAACGTATCGCCGCGTGGGGCCTGCGATGACCCAAACCACCATCGTCGGTGGATTGGGATTGTTCATCTTTGCCATGTCCACGTTCACTCCGACGCAGCGTTTTGGAACGTTGATGTTGGTGATGTTGGTGGCCGCTTTGATCGGTGACTTGATTCTGTTGCCCGCGTTGCTTGCCGGACCGCTTGGAAAGGTCTTCAAACCACGGCATGACCACTTGGGAAAGCCCGCGTTCGATCCGGGACAATCGGTGACCGCTGACTCCCCCGTCCAAACTGAATCGGTCCACACTGAATCGGTCCAAACAGAGCCTCGACCGGAGGGGATCGTTGTGACCGAGGACACACCTGTGCTGAAGGTTCACAAGCCGCCGACTCGGACGGAATCGAACCAGCCTTCTCGCAAGGGTTGAGCGATCGTCGACGAACTCGATGTCGTTGATTCGAAGCCAATTTGAATCATTGACCATGTGAAAGTTTGACGAACAAGCGGGCTGGAATGAGGCCCCGTGTGGCTTCTGTTCGGTGACACGAACCGGGCGGCCGATTACGAGTCGTCAGCGAAGGTCAGATTCGGTAGGCTCGGCGTTCAATCCGCTCCGAACCGTTCGACCACTTCCACATGCCTCCTAAATCTCTGGGTGACCAAGCGACAACCTATCGCGTGCGATTTTGCATCGGCCTGTTGGCGGTTTGCATTCTCGGACCGCTGGCGGCTCGCGATTCGGCGCGAGCGTTGTCGACGATGTACAACGCTCCGGCGTTGTGGTTGCCCGAGGACATGCCGGTCCGCAAGCAATACGACGACTTCTCGAAACTGTTTCAGGGCCAAGATGTCCTGATGATTGGCTGGGACGACGCGAAGATCGGATCCGAGGGAGTCGACCAGGCCGCGGAGGCGTTGTTACCACTGACTTTAGCCACCCCGGAACGACCGGCTTACTTGGAAGGCATCAGCTCCGGCCAGCGTGTCTTCGATGTGTTGACCAGCCCACCGACCAGCTTCTCCGAACGAGCGACTCGGGCTCGGTTGAAAGGATCGTTGATCGGCGAAGACGGCGAACAAACGATTGTATTGGCGACGTTCTCCGAAGCGGGAAACCTCAATCGCCAAGAGGTCTTGGCCGATGCTCGCCAATTGGTTTCGAACAAGATTGGGGTGCCGGAAGATCAGATCTACACCGCGGGTCCGCCCACCGACGGCGCGTTGGTGGATGCGGAAGCACAAGGTTCCATCGACCGGTTCACGCTGCCGTCCGTCATCGTCGGTGCACTGATCTGCGTGTTCTGCCTGCGTTCGATTGTCCTGACAGCGATCATCATCATCGTCGCGGTGATCGGCCAGGGCATGTCGCTGGCAATGGTGCTGTACTCCGGCATCGAGATGAACGCGATTCTGATCGTCTTGCCGCCATTGGTCTTCGTGCTGACGGCCAGCGCCGGGATTCACCTGTGCAACTACTACCGCGACGCGATGTGCAGCGATCCGGACATCGATCCGACCGCTGCGACTCGGCAAGCCATGCAGGCTGGAATTTTGCCGTGCTGGTTGGCCGCCACGACGACCATCATCGGCCTCGGATCGCTCGGTTTGGTTCGCCTGGTTCCCGTCAGTGCGTTCGGGTTCATCGCAGCGGGATCGGTTTTTGGAACGCTGTTGTTGCTGCTGTTGTTGCTACCCGGTGCGATGCAGTGGCATGGGAAACGACACCGCATCAAACATCGTGCGGCGCTAGCAAAGTCAAACGAGGATGACCGAGATCCGCTTCCGGTTGAAAAGTGGCGGTCCAACATCGGTCACGCCTGGGAAGCCTTCGCTGCTCAGTTCATGAAGTTCCCGGTCATTGTCGTCACGCTGTTCACGATCGTCACCGCCGTCGCCGCTTCGGGTTTGCCCCAGCTGACGACGTCCGTCAACATCCCGCGAATGTTCCCAGAGAACAGCCGCATCCGGACCGACTACGCTTGGTTTGAAGAACACATCGGCCCGACGATCAACGCCGAAGTCGTCGTGCAGTTCGCTCCCGGTGCCATGCCCGACCCGATCGATCGGTTTCGATTGGTTCGCGATGTTGACGACCATCTCCGGTCCTCTGAATTGGTTGGCGGTGTGTTCTCCGCACGCTCGTTTTTGCCGAGTCCGCCGTCGAAGAAAAGCCGATCGATTCGATCGACGGTTTTGGAAGCCAACATTCGCAAGCAGTTGGAGGATCCCGAGTCACCGCTGCAGGACGCCGGCTACATCGCGACCGACAAGAAGGGTAACCAGCTTTGGCGAATCAGTTTTCGTTTCCCATTCGATGAAGAGATTGACTACCGCACTGAGTTTCAACGCGTGCAGGCGGAAGTGATTCCAATCTTGGAGGAAGCCGGCGAAGGGATCTCACCACAGTTCACCGGTGGTGTCCCCATGACGACCGAATCTCAAGACGTTTTGCTACAGGATTTGTTTCGCAGTTTCCTAGCCGCCTTTGGCATCGTCGCCATCATCATGATGTTGTTGCTGAGAAGCTTCACCGGCGGGCTCGTTGCGATGTTCCCCAACCTGTTTCCGACGATCACTTTGTTTGGAACGATGGGTTTGCTGGAGACTCCTTTGGACATCGGATCGGTGATGACAGCTAGCGTCGCATTGGGCATCGCCGTTGACGGAACGATCCACTTTCTGACCAAGTTCCAAAGTCAGTCTCGCAAGGGGAAAGCACGCACTGAAGCGTCGCTCGCGGCACTTCACAAATGCGGCCCCGCGATGTGGCAAACGACGGCCGTCTGCGCGATTTCGCCACTGGTCTATGGGTTGTCCGATTTCCAACCCACCCAGCGATTCGCGTTCATGATGTTTGGATTGCTGTTGGCCGCTTTGGTGGGAGACGTCCTACTGCTTCCCGCTTTGTTGGCATCGCCGCTGGGACGACTCTTGACGCCCAAAACGTCCAAACAAAAACTGGAATCGGGCAAGTAGCGAACGACGCGCATCGATTCGCGTTCGGCTAAGATGTGAGGCCACGGGTTGTTCCCCCACAATCTCCCGCCTCACCCAAAGATCTTCACCATGGTTAAATTTTGGTTTGCTGCCGCATGGATCGGCTGCTGCTTCCTTTCTCCCGCATTCACGGGCGACGCCCACGCCGCGGATTCGGACACTCTGCCTCCGCCAAACATTCTGTGGTTGACCAGCGAGGACAACGGGCCGCAACTGGGATGTTACGGCGACGAATACGCTGACACGCCCAACCTGGACAAGCTCGCAACGCGTTCGTTGCGATACCAGAAATGTTGGTCCAACGCGCCCGTGTGTGCTCCCGCACGGACCACGTTGATCTCTGGCATGTACGCGACCAGCCTGGGTGGTGAACACATGCGAAGCGGCGTGGAGGTCCCGGAGGACTTTCAGTTCTATCCGAACGTGCTCCGGAACGCCGGTTACTTCTGCACCAACAATTCGAAGACCGATTACAACTTCGCCGACTCAGCCGCGTTCGACAGCTGGCACGAATGCGACGGCAAGGCTCACTTCCGCCATCGTGAACGAGAAGACCAACCATTCTTCTCGGTCTTCAATTTTACGATCAGCCACGAAAGCAAGATTCGCAACAAGCACACGTTGGTCCATGATCCCGACAAAGCTCCAGTGCCGGCGTATCAACCCAACGTTCACACCGTTCGCCGCGATTGGGCGCAGTACTATGATCGCCTGACCGAGATGGATGCGTTGTGCGGAAAGGTGCTCCAGCAACTCGACGAAGATGGCCTGACCGATTCAACGATCGTGTTCTACTACGGCGACCACGGCAGCGGCATGCCTCGTAGCAAACGTTGGCCCTACAACTCCGGTTTGCACGTTCCTTTCCTGTTGCACGTTCCTGAGAAGTACAAGCACCTCGCGCCTGCCGATTACAACTCCGGTGGCGTCAGCGATCGAATGGTCAGCTTTGTTGACATGGGACCGACCGCGATCAGCCTGGCGGGCGCGGATCTTCCATCGACAATGCAGGGCGTACCTTTCGCCGGACAGCTCAACGGAAAATCGAAAGACTATTTGTTCGGGTACCGCGGACGCATGGACGAACGAGTCGACATGGTTCGAAGCTGCACGGACGGGCGTTACGTGTACATCCGCCACTTCCACCCCGAGCGAATGTATTTCGCCTACATCGATTACATGTTCCAAACTCCAACGACTCAGATTTGGAAAAAGATGTTCGATGCCGGCGAACTGAACGAGGTTCAATCCAAAGTTTGGCAAGTCAAACCACTCGAAGAGCTGTTCGATTTGCAAGCGGATCCGGATGAGGTCAACAACTTGGTTTCTGACCCAGCCCACGCCGACCAACTCAACTCGATGCGATCTGAACTGCGGAACTGGATGAAGTCGACGACCGATCTGGGTGTGGTTCCAGAAGCTGAAATGCATCGCCTTGCCGGCAAAACGCCGCCTCGCCAGTGGGCTCATTCCAGCGGTCTGGATTGGGAACACTTGGTCGACATGGCTTGGGACACCACCACCGCTTGGAACGGATTGGACGAATCAAAGTTGCAAGAGTTGCGAAAGCTTTGCAAAAGCGAATCCAGCATCGACCGCTATTGGGGCACGCGTGGGCTGACGCTCGCGATCTTGTCACCCGATCAAACGCTTGACGCGAAATCGCACGCCGCCGCGTTGGAATTGTTGGATCCGATCGCTGCCAAGGATGAATCACCGATCGTTCGCGCAGCCGCCTGCGAAGGATTGCTGGTCGCGGGCAACGACACTCAGCGTGAACAAGCGAAAGAGACGCTGTTGCACTTCGCCAACGTCAACAACGAGGGTCACTTCGTCGCGATGACAGCGTTGAACCTGATCGACAACCACCGGCGAGAACTCGACTGGGACGTGAAATCGGTTCTACGAAAAGTCCCGACAAAAGGTGACAATCCTCCAATCCGAGCCGATAAGTACGTCGCAAGTCTGCTCAAATATCTGTTAGCGAACTAGCGTATTCTCAGCAGGGATTGGACCGATGTCACTTCAGCCGCTTCACGATCGTTTGGAATCCATTGCCCAGGAAGGACGCACGCGAAAGCTGCATAGCCGGCGGGTCGAAGGGGTTCACGTTGTTGAAGCGGACGGGCGGCGGCTGATGAACTTCGGCGGCAACGACTACCTCGGTGTCGTCGCCGACGAAACCCGTGGTTGTGATCTGCAGTCCGCACACGAAACGCATGGTGCAACCGCCAGTGCGTTGGTTTGTGGTTGGACGCCTCGTCATGAGGCACTCGCACGTTGCATCGCTGAATTGGAAATGGCCGAAGCCGCAGTTGTGTTCCCGTCGGGTTACGCCGCCTGCTCGGGCGCAATCGCGACATTGGCCGGCGAAGGTGACTTGATCCTCAGCGATGAACTCAATCACGCATCGTTGATCGATGGCTGTCGGCTGTCAAAAGCCGAACGTGTGATCTACCCCCACCGTGACCTCGACTTCGTCGAACATGTCTTGAGCGATCGCGCCGGCAAAGGCGGATTGATTTGGATTGTCACCGATGGTGTCTTCAGCATGGACGGTGACATTGCACCGCTTCCACAATTGGTCGAACTGGCCGAGCGATTTGGTGCTCATTTGATCGTGGACGAAGCACACGGAACCGGAGTGCTTGGACGGCGTGGCGGTGGACTCTGCGACGCCATGGGCGTGTCGGATCGAGTCACGGTCCGAATCGGAACGCTCAGCAAAGCGGTCGGTCACCAAGGAGGGTTCGTGGCCGGGCCTCAAGTCGTGATCGACACGCTCGTCAACTCCTGTCGTTCGTTGATCTACAGCACCGCATTGGCACCGATCGTCGCCGAGGGTGCTCATCGAGTGATCCAGCGGCTTTCGCTGTGGCAAGATCGCCGCGATCGACTCGCCCATCTTTCGCGGCTGTTCCGCCGCCGGATGAACTTGGAAGCGGGCGGTCTAGAGGCTGGAATCCCGATTGTGCCGTTGATCATCGGCGACGAGGCGGAGACGGTTCACGCCAGCGAAGCGATGCGGGACAACGGCTTCTTCATTCCCGCGATTCGACCACCCACGGTCGCGCCGGGGCAATCACGACTTCGAGTTTCGATCACGTCCGCCCACCGTGACCACGACATCGAATTGCTGGCCGACGTCCTGCATCGAGTCTGCCCGCGATTGGGATCGGCCGAGATGGCATCCGCGACACCGCAAAGCTGAGCCGGAACGCGGGAGCAATCAGTTCAGACCCGAGGAGTGATCCGTTCAGCCCAGTCGAGCGATTTTCGCGACCAGCGCGGGCGGACTTCGTCGTTCGACTCGCAACTTCATCACTGTCACAAACCCGGGTGGGCAGCTATCATTTGCCCCTGCGAATCTCGCATTTCGGGGCTGTAGCTCAGTTGGTTAGAGCTGGGAACTCATAATTCCTAGGTCGCGGGTTCAAGTCCTGCCAGCCCTACCTTATTCTTTGCTCGTCCTTTCATGCCACGCCAACCCTCGTCCTCCAAATCCCAACACGCCAAGTCTTCGTCGAAAGACAAGTCGGCGTCCTCGGCAAAACGAATCAATCAATTGCTCGCCTCCGCTGGCTTTGGCAGCCGCCGACAGTGCGAAGATCTGATTCGCGAAGGGCGGGTGGATGTTGACGGCGAGACGATCACGGAACTGAGCACCACCGTCGACCCGGACGTCCAAAAGGTTCGCGTCGACGGCAACTTTCTGCGACCGCAGAAACTGGTTTACTACGTCGTCAACAAACCCGTTGGCATCGTGACCACCAACCGTGACCCACGCGGCCGTCCTCGCGTGATCGACTTGGTCCCGCCGACCGAGCGAGTTTTCCCGGTTGGACGCTTGGACATCTCCAGCGAAGGCCTGATTCTGCTGACCAACGACGGCGACCTGGCCCAAAAGCTGGCTCACCCGAAGTTCGGCATCCAAAAGGTTTACCGAGTCGTCGTCGCTGGCGAAGTTCGCGGTGAGACAATGAAGAAGATGCGAGAAGGCATCTACATCGCCGAAGGCTTGGTTCAAGTCGACGGAGCCAAGATCATCAAGGCTCGACCCAAAGCCACCGAGATGGAAATCCGGCTGAAAGAGGGCAAGAACCGCGAGATCCGCCGTATCCTAGCTCGCTTTGGTCACAAGGTTCAACAGCTCCGTCGCGTCGCGATTGGACCGTTGAAGCTGGGCGATGTTCCTCGTGGTGCCTATCGCAAACTGACGCGAGACGAAGTCGACAAGATGCGACGCAGCATCGACGCCGCCGAAAAAGCAGCCAAGTCAGCCCCACCATCGCGTCCCTCATCCAAACAATCGATCAAACGTCGGCCCGGTGGCGCCAGTCGCAATGTTGCGGCCAAGGGAACCGGCGGACGCCCCGCGGCCAAAGGCAGCCGAAAGGCAGTCAAGAAGAGTCGTGCACCTCAAACCAGGACGAATTCGACCGGTCCCAAGACCTCCAAACCTGTCAAGAAGCGAACTCTCAAAAGTGGCGGATCCACCGGAACGGTCATTGGCGCGGACGCCCCCAAGGAATCACGCAGCAAGTCCGAGCGAGGTACCAACCCGGACATCATCCGCAAACGAACCGCCGGGAAGAAACCAGCCACCAAACCCGGTGGCGTGAAGAAAGGGCGAGGCAAAGCGTCTCGTCGCGGCGGCCGCTCGTAACAGCCTGTTGATTGAATGAGCCGCACCGCATTAGCGGCGGTTAACCAGACGCCAACCGGGGCGAACGCTGGGCTGCGGAATGTTTGGTGTAGTGGTGGCTATCCGTTCGCGCAAGTTTTCATCGGATATGTCCTGGCTCCCCTCGCCCCGCTTCGAGGTCGTGCAGTTTTAACTGCTGTATTGCCGGGCATTTGTCATCACCCTCCCTCTGGGGAGGTCGTGCAGTTTTTAACTGCTGTGTTGCCAAGCGTTTATCATCACCCTCCCCCTGGGAGGGTCGAGCGAAGCGAGGGGAGGGTCGAGCATTGGATCCAGCGCGTAACCCTCCCCGGCCCGAAGCGGGCCGACCCTCCCAAAGGGAGGGTGAAATAAAACTGCACGACCTCCTTCGGGGAGAGAGGAGACTTCTTGTTTTGCAGGTGCTATCGAGGAAGTGAAGTTGCATCCGCTATCAGCCCGCTAGGCGAAGTCGACCGAACCAAAGTCCATCGCCCCCAGCAAAACGCCCGTACGGTGGTCTTCCAAGACCGTCGATCCGCTCACGCCACGCCCGTACGATGGACTTCCAAGTCCGTCGATGCGCTCACACCATGTCCGTACGATGGACTTCCAAGTCCGTCGAAATCGACAACTCCTGCCGGACGAGGAAGTCCAGCATACGGCAACAGAAATCCAGTCCAAGGCAAGGCCAGCGACGACTACAAATCGTCTTCTTCGCCCAACATCCCGATCGATGAGAGCAGCTCGCTCATCTCAGCCGCGGCGTGCGAATCGTTTTGCGTGCGAGCTTGTTCGATCCCATCTCGCAAGATCGCACGTGCCTCGTCGACTCGGCCAAGATCGACCAACTGCTGCGCGGCCATGAAGAACGCGGGCACGTAAGGCGGTTCATCGGTGAACAACTCTCGCAGTTTCACCAAACTCGTTTCATGATCGCCCTCGGATCGATATTCCATCGCCAAGGAATACCTCAGAAACGTGTCCGTCGGATCGTCCGCCAACATGGTTTCGATTTTTTCGCGTCGAGACATGAAACTCCATCGCTCGGTAATTTGGGAAGGTTGGCTAGTTGGGTGGGTCAGCACATCGGACGCGGCCGGTGCTGATTTGGGGGCAGCAAACAGCCCGACGTCATAAATGACACAGACCAAATTTTCACCCAAACCGTCATCGTCGTGCAAATTCATTCAGCACGGAATACCCGAACAGCCGATACCACGATCGAATCACCCTTTCGTGTCACGAGACGAGTACAAAAATGTCGCGCGGTCTTTGTCAACTCATCACGCATTTGGCGTCGCCACGCCGTCGTTTGCCGGTCTTCATGGCCGCAGCGATGTTCGCGACGTCCTTCACGGTCGGCCCGACCCCTTGGACCTCCTTCGAGGCACAACGCGTTGCGGCTCAAGAACCAACGGACAACCCGGAAATCCAACAGGTTGTCGGGAAACAGCTCAGCGGCCGCGGCAAATCGACCGGCATCTTGAGCGGTTTGAACTCTCGATCACGTTCCACCTCGCGATCATCCAGCAATGGCTTGCTGGGCAGCTTGTTCGGCGGAAGCTCGTCGTCGAGCAGCTCCAAAGATGACGGACGCAAAGCCACCGCGGTTCCCAGCGAACGCGACGTGGATTGGAGCGGCATCCCGACTCACCGCAGCCAAAGCACCAGCGGAAACACCGCCCAACGTTCGACCAGCGGATCGGCACCTTTGCGTGACCCCAACGCCGGTTCACGCGTCGTGCAACGCTCGACCCCGCGACCAACATCGCAAGTGCCACAACCGCCCAAGATGGAAGCATCGATCGCGCGCCGGCCGACCTCGCAACCGATTCGCGTTGAGAGCAAATCCAACCCGGTCCCGGTCGTTCGAAGCACGCCAATCGCAATCTCGCCCGTCAAATCGGAACCCGTCGAGATCGTCCCAAAGGTTTCGCGTCGGATCCTGAAAGTCGAAACCGAGCCGACCATCGAAGAATTGTCCTCAACCGAATCTTCACGTCGACGCAAGCCAACCGTAGTCGCCAAGACCGAACCCAAGGTCGAAGCGAAACCCGCGCCCGCATTGAAGCCAGTGCCGAAGAAGACACCATCGGCCGACATTGCCAAAGCGGATCCAAAGCCAGCGGCAAAACCGGAACCCAAACCAACGGCTCCCGTTCAAACCGAGGTTCCCAAGGTTGCTGCGAAACCAGCACCCGCGCCGAAAGCAGTCGTCGCTACAACGCCAGCTCCGGTAGCCAAACCAGCTCCCGTTGCAACTCCTGCACCGGCCAAGCCAGCACCGCAAATCGCCAAGAGCGAACCAGTCGCGACTCCAGCTCCCGCACCGCACCGGATCAGCCAACTGGTTCCGCCAAAGAGCGTTGCCATGGCACCGGTTCAAGCCCCTGCCCCGATCAAAACACCTGCTCCACTTTCCAGCCCAGCGAAAACAGCTTCGACACCGATCACACTCGGCGAAGCACGCCAGGCTCCTGCAACGACACCAACCAACAAACCTGCTGACTCGTTTGTCGCTGCCACACCTCGTGGACCAGCCCCAACCACTTCTGCACCAGCGGGCGACGCGTCGAACGAAACTCCCACCAAGATGCAAACGTTTGGTGGCGGCCGTGCTGACTCGCGTCCATCGGGATCGCTTTCAGCCAACGATACGAATGGAATCGCGTTGCAACCGATCAGCGATCGCTTGCCAGTCGGTGCCAATGAACAACCTGCCGAATCGACTTTGGGTCAACCACAATCGGCTTGGCACAACTCCAACGGTGTCTCTCACGACCAGTTCCAAGCTCGGGATCCTTTCCAAGCTCGTGCGTCAGTGCCTGCTCGCTCCGTCGCTGGCCCATCCGCCAGCAACAGCGGTGCGGACTATCCCAACACGATGCGTGGAACCACTTCGGCTCCCGCGACGCAACCGGCTACCGAGGTGCAATCGACTTCGACTGCCAGCGAACTGCCCGGCATCCGTGTCACCACGGCTGGCCCCAAGAAGGTCATGATTCGCCAAACGCACCCCTACGAAATTCGCGTCGAGAATCGCGGCAACGTGGATGCAGAAGGCTTGGTCGTCCGAGCACACATCCCTGACTGGGCCGATGTCGTCGGTCAACAAGCCACCCGTGGCGACGTTGCCGGTACAACCGAAAACGGCATTCGTCAATTGAACTGGCGAATCGAAACACTTGCGGCCGGCCAATCCGAACGCATGCTCGTTCGTTTGAAAGCTGCTCGCAGCGGTACCCACGACGTCAACGTTGACTGGACCATCGCTCCTCAAAAGGAACGCATGCAAATCCAAGTTCAAGAACCCGAACTGGCTTTGACGATCGACGGCCCCGATGAGGTCATCTACGGCCAATCAAAGACCTACACGATTCGCGTCTTGAACCCAGGCGACGGCATTGCACCCAACGTTGTGTTCACACTGTCACCTGAATCCAGCACGCCACAAAGCCAACGCATCGGCGATATCCCATCGGGCAAAGAAGCTCAATTCGAAGTCGAACTGACCGCTCAAGACTTGGGCGATCTGAAGATCCACGGCTTGGCCGCTGGTGACTTGGAACTGAAAGCCGAAGCAGACAAAAACGTGCGTGTCTTGGCTGCCGATCTGGAAGCCGTTTTGACGGGTCCCGAACTCAAGTATCAAAACACGGACGGGATGTATCAACTGGAACTGACCAACCACGGCACCACCGCCAGCGACGATGTGGTCGCAACGTTGACGTTGCCAATGGGCGTCACCTACATCGGTGGCATGGAAGGTGCATCGTTGATCGACAATCAGTTGCGTTGGAAAATTGCTTCGCTGACTCCTGGTGCACGTCGCAACTACCAATTCCAGTGCCGTCTCGATTCGACCGGCCAACATGAATTCACGTTCAACTGCAAAGGCAGTGCGGCGGGTCAAACCGGCGTTGCTCTGACCACCAACGTGGAAGCCATCGCTGACTTGGTCCTTTCGATCGAAGACCCTTCGGCACCCGCACCGGTTGGCCAAGACGTGACCTATCAGATCGTGATTCGCAACCGCGGAAGCAAACCAGCGACCGACGTTCGTGCGATCGCTCAGTTCAGCCACGGAATCGAACCCCAATCGTTGTCAGGCAACGATGGCAAAGTCATCACCGGCCAGGTGTTGATCAACCCGATCGCTCGCATCGATGCTGGCGAAGAAGTTCGCATGCAAATCGTTGCCAAGGCAGCCGAGGGCGGGCACCATCGCTTCCGCACCGAAGTTCGCAGCGGTGACACGATCCTGGTTGCTGAAGAGGCGACTCACTACATGAACGCCCGCAACGATCGGATCAGCCGACGCAGCGGACCGGGCGGCAACGAGTTCTCTTTGCCACTGCGTTAATCCCTGACGTGATGCTCTTCCGCGTCTTGCCATCCGACCTCGCTTGGGTGATTGCGAGATCGAGTGAACGAGACGCGAGAAGCAACGAGACAGGCAGAAACGTCTGATAATCAATCAAAAAGCGACGTGTTGGATTACCAACACGTCGTTTTTTTTTTGAGATTCATCCTTTCCCCGAATGGGGGTTTCAGCGAAAATGGGGGCATGCCCTGCCCTGCCCCGCTTCTCCCCCACCGCCCGAATCGTGACTCCACGATGCCGCGTTCTTTTCGCCGGTCATCGATGCGTGGTGGCGATGCAGTGCCCCGAGCGTTCACGCTGGTGGAGCTCTTGGTCGTCATTGCAATCATCGCGATTTTGATCGGGCTGCTATTACCAGCGGTCCAGGCCGCTCGAGAAGCCGCACGCAAGGTTCAGTGCACCAACAACCTAAAGAACATTGGGCTGGCGCTTCACAACTACGAGTCGGTGTACCGCACATTGCCATGGGGCGCAAAAGGCGGCTGGGGTCCCAGTTGGACAACCGACATTCTCGCGTTCCTGGAACAGCGTCAACTCGCCGACATCGTCCCCTACGGTGAACCTGGTGGAGCCACGGGCGGACGCCCCGAAAGTGTCCGGTTCAGGCAACTCGCAACCGCTCCGGTCATGGTGTTCCGGTGCCCGTCGCAAATCGGTCCGATCGCACTGAGCGATCCATCCGACAAAATCGTCGGCCGCGTGCGGAACACCTACCTGGGTAACGGCGGCAGCGATGTGAACTGGAACGAACACTCGCTGTTCGACTTCGTCGGCTTTGATCGTGGCAACGGAGTGTTCCTCGCCACCGACTTTTGCCACATCACGTCTGGAGGAGACGTCTGCGACAATCGCCCGGATCGCAAACCAATCAATTTCGCGGCGATCCTGGACGGGCTCAGCAACACAGCCATGGTCGGCGAAACCAAATACATCGAGCACGAGGAGTGTGGAGTCTGCGATCACTTTATGCTCTATCACGAAGATTTCGACGACGGAAACGGCGGCGATTTCTCGGAGGCACTGTGCTCGCTGCGCCAGGGTTTTAACTTAAGAGATGTATCCAAAGACGACCTGCAGATGTCATTGGGAAGCTACCACCCCGGCGGCACTCATTTGTTGATGTGCGATGGATCCGTTCGATTCACCACTGACTCACTCAGCGAAAAAGTTCGGCAAGCAATCGGCAGCCGCGACAACAAAGAAGTCTTCGACGCCGGCGATTTCTAATCCCGTACGCGGGTGCCAACGGGTATGTCAGCCGCTCGGCGTTGGCCCGGGCTGCTGAATATTTGGGGTTGGGGTGGCTATTCTTTTGCACATGTTTTCACCTGAAATGTCCTGACTCCCCTCGGCCCGGATGGAGGTCGCGCAGTTCTATTTCACCCTCCCTCTAGGACGCTCGAAGAACAAATGGTGGCTGGCGTCTGCGTTTCGCCCCGGACGGAGCCGTCGCAGGAACTGGGAGCGTCCCTCACCGCAGCCAACCACCTGTAGCCGACTGAGGCCCTCAGTCGGCTCGAGCGCAACCCACAGTCGCCGCCTCGTCCTGCACCAACCGATCCAAAGGACTGACCACCTTCGCCTCGTTCGGATTCCGCACGTGCGTGTAGATCTCCGTCGTCTTCACGTCACTGTGCCCCAGCAGCTGCTGGATCTGACGAATGTCGGTTCCCTGCCACAGCAAATGCGTCGCAAAACAATGGCGAAACGTGTGGCTTGTCACATGCTTCAAAATCCCCGCCCGCTCCACCGCGCGTTGCAAATGAGTCGGAAAGGTGCTTGCCACCGCATCACCGCATGGTGCCACCCACCCTCCGGTGCTCTCAGTCGGCCGTCCCTCACGGCAGCCAACAGAGCCCTTCAGTCGCCCCGCTCCAACCCCGCCCAACCACCTGTAGCCGACTGAGGCCCTCAGTCGGCCCGAGCGCAACCCACAGTCGCCGCCTCGTCCTGCACCAACCGATCCAAAGGACTGACCACCTTCGCCTCGTTCGGATTCCGCACGTGCGTGTAGATCTCCGTCGTCTTCACGTCACTGTGCCCCAGCAGCTGCTGGATCTGACGAATGTCGGTTCCCTGCCACAACAGATGCGTCGCAAAACAATGGCGAAACGTGTGGCTCGTCACATGCTTCAAAATCCCCGCCCGCTCCACCGCGCGTCGCAAATGAGTTGGGAAGGTGCTTGCCACCGCATGGTGCCACCCACCCTCCGGTGCTCTCAGTCGGCCGTCCCTCACGGCAGCCAACAGAGCCCCTCAGTCGCCCCGCTCTAACTCCGCCCAACCACCTGATAGGGGTAGGGAAGTCCGGTTGAGCCGGACTCCCCTCCCTCAGAACCGTACGTGCGGTTCTCCCGCATACGGCTCGCCAGTCAGTGGGT
>NZ_NIZW01000050.1 GCF_002727185.1 Rhodopirellula bahusiensis | reverse complement strand
GTTACGGACTGCTCATTCGCTTTTGGTTGCTCTCCACCCTTTCTGTTGAAAACGCAGTTACCATCAGCTACGGGGCGGTAACGAATTCCCCAATCAGGACTTTCACCTGACAATTCAATCGCCTTTGCAGGCGCACTAGCCGACTGAGGCCCTCAGTCGGCATGAGCGCAATCAATCGCTGCAAGCGATTGCCCACCCCAGCGGGCACGAGCTTACGGATGCCTGCCACATGTGGCTGATCTGTCTTGCCGACAGAGAGCCTCGGCCGGCTACGTGACTACTGGTGGTGCGGAGTAACGCCTCCTAGCACGCGGCCTACAGCGTGATGCCTGAGAAACCGCCGGTGGTGGCCACGAACGTAGCCAACATGCACAACCAAACAAGGTCCAAAAAATGCCAGTACTGGGCCGCAAAATCGACGGGCCAATGCCGCTCATGGTCGTATTTTCCTAGCATCGATCGCACCGAAACGATGCCCAACGCGATCACTCCGCCGGCCACATGAAGGGCATGCAGAAACGCCAGGACAACCACCATCCCCGCGACACCCTTTCCGGTTCCACCTTGCATGGCGGGACCACCCAGCAACCCCAGCATCGCGACATACTGAATTGCCATGAACGCAACCGCAGCGATGGCGCTGAACGCGAGCAACAACGCGGTCAGAACTCGCTTCGAGCGGCGAACCGCTCGCGTGGCCCAGTGCACCAAACCGCTGATGGCAAGCAACAAAGCGGTGCTGGTCAGAAACGAATTCGGAAGCGGCACGGAGGACTGAACATCACCGATCCGACTGCTGGCATAGATTCCGTACAGCAGCAAACTGCTGACAAAGAACACCAGCAACGTTCCCAAGAATAGCCAACCGCCCTGTCGAAAGCGTCGATCGGTGGGCAGAACACTGGCGGGCATGAGCAACATCATCTGGCAGGTGAAAACGAAAGCGTCGGTTCCTTGAACCGACGCGAACTGCCAAGTTTAACCGCTACGCCAAAATCCCACAGACGACAAAGCATCGAACTGTGGTCCGACGAGTTCCGTCAGTTGGCCCGCTTAGGGCCCGACTCAGGCGGCGCGGCGCTGAACCAGATTGTCTTGCAATGCAACGATGGCCGCGTCAAGCGATCCCAGCGATGCGACCAGTTGCTGAATTCCACGAGCGAACTCGGGCCGCGGGTCAAACCCCATGTCACCCAGCAATTCTTGGACTTCCTCGACCTCCATCTGAAGAATCAATTCTTCAGCCGTCAGTTCGTTGGCAGGTGGACGCTGGGAAGATGAATCGGATGACATGTGCGGCAGCCAAAGTCGAGGGGAGGAAACAAGACACGGTTGCTTTTGTCATCGGCAATCGGCACAGATCTCCTTGAAGAAAAACTCCACCCAATCGGAACAAACTCCCGCTTCCTCCAACCGCTGGCTCAGTAGTGCGGCGGTCTTTCGTCTTCCAAGTCTCCGCCGCTCTCGCTGACCTTGTTCTTGAGATCTTTCAACTGATCGACCAAGCGTTTCATTTCGCGATCGCGACGTTGAGCCTCGAGTGACATCTCGGTCACAATTTCGTTGAGCTGATCACACACGCGCTGCGTGTGAACGAGCTGAATTTCGACTTCCGTGATTCGATCTTCCAAGGACATGATCAAGACCCAACTTCGTCGGATTGAGAACCGTAAGGTCGCGTGCTGATCACACCTTCCTGCGGACTGCTCGCGGTTCCATACAAACGCTTTGGAATGCGGCCGGCGAGCGCCGCGTGTCGACCAGCGTCAACCGCCATCCGCATCGCATGAGCCATCCGAACCGGTTCGCGCGCGTGTGCGATCGCCGTGTTCAGCAACACGCCGTCCGCACCGAGTTCCATTGCCACGGACACGTCGCTGGCCGTTCCGACACCAGCGTCGATGATGACGGGATAGTCCTCATCATCTTCCTTGAGATACTCCAGAATGATCTGCAAGTTGGCTGGATTGAGAATCCCAGCTCCGCTTCCGATCGGGCTTCCCGCTGGCATGACCGCCGCGGCACCGACCTTCTTCAGACGCTGCGCCGTGACCGGGCAATCGCTGGTGTAACACAGCACCGAAAAACCATCCGCGGCAAGTTGCTCACAAGCGGCCACCGTTTCCACCGGGTCGGGCAACAACGTCTTGCTGTCGCCCAGTACTTCCAGCTTCACCCAGTCCGAGCCGGGATTGCCGAGAGTCCGCAAAATTTCGCGTCCCAGCTTCGCCGCACGAACCGCATCGGCGGCGGTGTAACATCCCGCCGTGTTGGGCAGCAGGATGTACCGATCGGAATCGATGAAATCCAGGATGTTCTGGCCCGTTCGGTCGTACAAACGTTCACGGCGAACCGCAACGGTCACGCACTCCGTGCCCGATGCGTCTAGAGAATCTCGCATCTGCGCCATCGTGTCGTAACGCCCCGTGCCGACCAGCAAACGGCTGGTCAGCGTGTGCGATCCGATCTTGAGCGGAGAATCGGAAAGAGCGTCAGTGGTCATAGAAAGCAGATGGTGTGAGAAGAGAAAAGAAACCTCGCGGTGAACTCATCCGCCACCGACCAAGGTCACCACTTCGACGCGATCACCGTCACCCACAATTTTCGCGGCGTAGTCTTCCCGCGGCACGACGTCTTCGTTGACTTCGACCGCGAGGTAATTCTTCGGGACTTCAACCGTCACCAACAACTCATCGATCGGCATGGGCCGATCGATCTGCGTGGGACGCCCATTCACTGTGATGTCGATCATGCGACTCAATCATTCTCTTCGTCGAAGGCGGCGTCGAACGCACGATTGCTGGGCGAGAAGTCCAGCTTTTTCGTGAACTCGCATGCTTCGCGAGCACCAAACGTGCGTTCCATTCCGCTGTCTTCCCATTCGATCGACAGAGGACCTTGATAGTCGATCTCGTTCAATGCACGAATGATCTCTTCGAAGTTCACACCGCCACGACCGGGGCTGCGGAAATCCCAACCACGTCGTGAATCGCCAAAGTTCAAGTGGCTGGCGTTGATGCCCGTGCGTCCATCCAAGGTCACAATCGCGTCTTTGATGTGCACATGGTAAATACGATCGGGGAACATGCGAATGAACTGAACCGGATCGATCCCCTGCCATATCAGGTGGCTGGGGTCGAAGTTGAAACCAAACTCCGGACGATTGTCCAAGGCTTCCAAGGCTCGCTGCGCGGTGTAGATGTCGAATGCGATTTCAGTTGGGTGAACTTCCAAAGCGAATCGAACGCCGCACTCACCAAACACATCCAAGATTGGATTGAAACGTTCAGCCAGCAGCTCGAATCCCGCGTCGATCATCTTTGGCGAAACGGGCGGGAACGAGTACAGCAAGTGCCAAATGCTACTGCCAGTGAACCCGTTGACCACATCGACGCCAAATTTCTGAGCAGCGCGGGCGGTGTTCTTCAGTTCCTCGATCGCCCGTTCGTTGACGGCTTCTGGCGTGCCATCGCCCCAAACGTAGTCGGGCAAAATGGCTTTGTGACGCTCATCAATGTTGTCGAGAACGGCTTGCCCGACCAAGTGAGCGCTGATCGCGTGGCACTGAAGGTTGTGCTTCGCCAAAAGAGCGTGCTTTTTGTCGCAGTAGTCATCTTCCGCGAGAGCTTTGTCGACTTCGAAGTGATCGCCCCAGCAAGCCAGTTCGATCCCGTCGTATCCGAAATCGGCGGTCATGGCTGCCATTTCTTCGATTGGCAAATCCGCCCATTGACCAGTGAAAATCGTGACGGGACGTGGCATGGAGGTCTCCAGGAAAACAGGGAATAGGATCCATCAAAACGGATCGTTACAAGAGAATCGACGCCCTCGCGGCGATGCGGCGGCATTATCGCCGAACACTGTTCGCCGGGCAATTCCCCTGCCCCCGATGATTCCAATCAGAGAATCCCGGTCAGACTCGTCGTTCGTCGGATGAGAAAATCGCACTGAGGTACAAACCGGTGGGTGCGTTCGACTTCACCGGCGTCTCCATGTGGCTTCGAACCGCACGCATCACATCTCGCCTCGAAATTTGGCCTCTCAGTTTTCCATCCTGATCCAAAACGGGCAAACGTCGACACGCGGCATCGAGAAACGTCTGCGCGATCGTCAGCAAATCCGTCTCTTCCTTGATCGTTGGCGGATTCCTGTCAGTCAGGTCGCCAACCGGAATGCTTGGCAAATTTTCATACGCCATGCCGACGACAAACTTCATGCACGACTTCTCTGAAAAGACACCGACGAAATGACCATCCTCGTCTACGACAGGGGCTCCGGAGATCCGTTGCCGCAACAACACATCGAGAGCTTCCAAGGAGTCCATCTGAGGCGACAGCGTGATGAGATTGCGAACCATCATCTCCCGAGCCGTCACGTGGGGCATCGTTCCGGGAGGCGCCGTTGGGAGGGTAGCAGTACCGATTGTTTTCGTCATGACGAGAGTCCTCATTTGAATAGGGCAAAATCAGTAGAAGAGGTCTTCACCTGAAATCACTTTGAGGCCTTCGCTCAGACTCGGTCAAGAAAATTCCACCGCGCAAATCTCAACCGCCGCTTCTCAACAAGGCTGTCTTCCGACGCACTTGTCTCGGATCGTTGCCGTTGGGGTCGCAATACACGGTAAAATGCGTCACAAAGGCGTTGAGCAAACCCCAAGGGTCGATCACGAAACTTCGGGTTGTGAAACTTGTCACGCAGTGCACCAGGAGAGTGGAATGTTGGGTCGTTGGGTCGAATTCGAATTTGATTGTTTGCCACTGCGAACCGTGTCGCGGTTGGATGTCCCCCTCGATGCCTCGCCGAATTACGAGGCCTTTGTCCTGCGAGTCAAAGCGGCACTGGCAAAACATGGCACCCATAACACGTACTACTTGCATCGCGCACGGTGTGCCTTCCACCTGACCAACGATCCCGATCGCGGGCGCGTTGAGTTTCATGTCGAAGGCGTCGTGATGACCGGCGAGAAAGATCTGAAGACCCGAGCCGTTGATCTCTCGGTGACGCTCGGCGAAGAAACCTGCGACTGGTTGAACGAACCCGCCGTCGAATTTCTGGCTGAATCAGTCAAGCACTCCATCGCGGTGGAGTTTGACCGGTACATCCAAGCCGGCGACCTGACCCAAACTGAGAAACGCTTGGAAAAAATCCAGCGGCAAATCGAAGAGGGTGACGGCTTCCAAGCCATGTATTTGTGAGCCCCGCCGGCACCCCCTGCATTTCGCGTCCTCGGATCTCTTGACACCACCCCCGCGGAGTTCCTAGTTAACGAGTCGCCCAACGCGTTTTCCGCGAGGGCCACTTGTATGACGGTCACCGATAGAACGACCGCCTGTATCAATTGGATTGGATTTGCCGATTTGGCTTCACTGGACGATTGGATCAGTCGATCCAAAGAGCTGGAACCATTTCGACAACACCATTCCGCCTCCGACGGAAGGACGCGATGATGACCACACGATCAACTCAAACTCGAAAAGCCGCGCGAACCCTGGTCGCCCACGCCGCAATCGGTTTTTGTGTGACCGCGAGCATCGCCGCCACGGGTTGCCGCGGCGGACGCCCCAGCCTGAACATGTTCAGCATGCGAGGCGAGCCCTCCGTTGAAACCTTGGCTGGCACCGGCCCAACGCAGACTTACCCTCAGCCACCTTCGTCCAGTGCCACACCAAACGCGATTGCATCGATCGCCGGTGGAACGGCTCCCGCCACAACACCAAGTGGTATGCCAGGCGGATCATCACCCAACATGTACGCGTCCAGCACCGCTGGCATGCCAACCGTCAACAGCACACCTGGCGTCCCCAGCACCTCGAGCTCGCCCACAAGCAACCCGTACGGCTCGGTCGCATCGCAATCCAACGGATCGCTGCCACCAGCATCGTACGCCTTGCCCGGCAGCCAAACGCCATCGCAACCTGCCAGCTACGCCGCCGCGTCAGCCAACGGATATGCAATGGGAACTCAACCATCCGCTTCCACGCAAGCCTCGGTGCAGAACACAACGCCTCGCCCAACCGCGATGCCTCCGATCACCGTGCCATCGACGTCGGCTCCCGCCGGATCAGAAGCCCTGGCGTCGCAACCCAGCAGTTCAGCGAGCAAGTCAAACGGCTTCACTTTGCCAGGAGCTGACTTGGACGCAATCGTTGCCCAGCAACCCTCGAGCGGCTCCCAAACGGGCTCCGCGTTTTCGCTTCCGAGCGACATGATGTCCGGCCCAAACACATCCAGCCAAGCCAGCTCTTCGCCAGCGGTTTCGGCGATCGGACTGCCTGACAACCTGGGCGAAAAGATCTCAGCCACAACCAACAGCGTGGCTTCCGCCGCCGGAAACGCGACCAAAGCGACCGCGGATGCAGCTGCCAAAGCCGCTTCCGCCGTGACCGAAACACCAACCTACCAAACGGCAACCGGCGCCGCTTCATCGGGCACCGTCAAACCAGCCGGCTACATGCCCGGCAGCACGGGAGCAGCATCCGGTTACCCCAGCGGAACAATGATCCGCTGAGTGGCCGTGGTTGTCGCGTTCGTCGCCGATTCTTGATTGCGACGACATGAGCTCATCAACGCTCGCCAAACAGGCTGTTGACTTAGACCTCTTCTCCGGTCTTCGCGTCATGGCACGTGATGAATCCCTGGTCATAAACCGTGTAAAGGTAGTCGCCGCAGACGATCTGCGTCGTGTTGCACGGTGACGCTCGCGGCTGATACCACTCGATGAACCGGTGTCCACAAAACCATCCGAAGTGTCGATCCGCCCACTCGCACCCGGACGAATTGCGAAGGTCGGCCGATGAGAATCGCCAACGTAGCCGGATGAGATGCAGCACATCCCGTGCGCAGCAAACGGCGACGGAATGACCAAGATGGACATGTCGCCGTCAAAGCTCCTTGCCACTGCCTAAATCAAAGCAGTGAACCATCCAGTGATGCACGCCCTTCGCGGGATCACGGACACCCTCGCCGAGATACAGACCACCTTGAGGAGGCGTGTTCTCCTCCTCGCCCACGACCGCCGAAACAAACACCCGGTCGCCAACCACAATTGGGCTGCCCCAGCCCTGCCCAGGCACCTCCGCGACACCCGTCGCATCGTCGCCGCGGAACCGCGAAAAATCTTCAGCGACGCCAAGACTCACCAAGCTCATCACAATCGCAACAAATGTGACCGAGCCGCTCAACCATTTCGCCGTGCACATACATTCTCTCGCCGAGGACCAAATTCAATTGCCCTCGAACATAATCAATCCGGCGGCCCGAAGGTCTTCTTCACGACCGCATCCAGGCCTTCGGCGGTGATGCTGGTTTCATCGCACTCGATGTATTGCAGGTAGGGCAAGTCGCGCAGATGCGAAATTCCTTCGTCGGTGACGCTGGTTCGATCGAGACCAATGCCGGTCAGCAATCGCAGATCAACCAACTTTCGAAGATCCGCGTCCTGAACGCTCGTTCCCGCCAACTGGATCTGCATCACGTTGGGCAGCCGAACCACATGCTCCAACAGAGATGCATCAAAATTTTCCGGCGTGAACTCAACCGCGAAAATCGGCTGACCTTCCGCTTGACGGACCATTCGCACGCCAGCCTTTTGCAACTCAAATTTGGATCGCCAACTGTCGACGCCGACTCCACTGATCTCAACAGTCGCCGAACCCAACGAACCGACCGGCATATTCGAAAAGAACTCGTCTCGATCAATTGCGACCGCATCGCGATTTGAGTTCAGCACGTAAAACGCGTCTTTCAACCAAGGCCGAATATCCGCCAGGTGCAACTTGCCACCTGGTTCTGCCACCTGCTCAAAGTAGATACGGATCGTCCGCCGCTCTTTCGGAAACGGAACGTGCAAATCACCCCAGCCCTCGATCGGCCGGGTGCCACTCCGTGACGTGATCAGCCCTTGTGGGATCGAAGCCGAGTAGAGCACTCCGGAAAACCCGTGATCGACATACCCACCATAGAAACCAACGGGAGCGATCAGCCCAACCGCGCACACCAGCTTCTCCCAGGCAGCCACCGGATACCAAGGCTTCGTCGTCAGCAGCACCCACGACCCGATCACAGCGACCGATAAGTTCCACGGGAGCACGCTCTCGTTCCAGTCCACAAGCAGCGGCGAAATTGTCAACGCGATCCCAACATGCATGACAGCACACGCGGGCGCCGCCCACCTGGGACGAAAGATCGCGAGCACTCCAACAGCCAGCTCGACCAAGGCCACGACCAATGCGAACGACATGTAAGTCGCGTCCGCATCGAGCCCACTCCGTGCAACCAACCAGTGCGATGCGTAACCGAACCAGTCCGGCGACAAAAGCTTGTGCACACCTGCCCACACCCAAGTCGACACCAACGACCAACGAGCGATTCGATGCCCGGCGTCCCACACGCAGGCCGTCATCAAAACCGCGATCGAAAAGAACTGAGGCTGAAGCCGAAACTGATCCAGCACCGCGGCAACGATGAGCACCCCCCAGTGCACCGCCAATCCCGATCGCGGCCGGACCGCCACCCAAACAAGCGAGGCAACCAGGATCCACCCAAACGAGATCTGCGGCAGATCAAAGGTTGGCAGATGCGGCGGCATTTCACGCACCTGCCAGAGCGGCCAAGTGATCGCAATGGTGATGCACTGACACGCGGCACCAAACAACAGCAGTCCATATCGAGTACACCCGAGCTGACTCAACGCTCGCTCAAAGACACGCCAAGTGTTCGGAGCACCACTATCCGCGGAAACATCCCGCTGCGACGACGGCACACGACTTGTCGGATCACTCAAGGAAACAGCCACACTTCTGCTGAAGAAAAACGCACACAGCAGAAGTCTAGCACCTTCCCCTCACCCCGCCCCGTTGAGGTCGTGCAGTTTTTAAGTGCCGCTTTTCGGCAGATTTACACACGGCGCACCTCTCCCGAAACGAAGTTTGGGGAGAGGTCGAGCGACGCCGTTCAGGCGTACGCGAGGGTGAGGGCCGAGCATGGGAAACGGCGCTCACTCCCCTCCCCGGAATTCTCGCTGAACGCTCGCATTCCGGCCCTCCCCAACTCCGGAGGTCGTGCAGTTTTATTTCACCCTCCCTTTGGGAGGGTCGGCCCGCTTCGGGCCGGGGAGGGTTACGCGCTGGTTCCGATGCTCGACCCTCCCCTCGCTTCGCTCGACCCTCCCAGGGGGAGGGTGATGATAAACGCTTGGCAACACAGCAGTTAAAAACTGCACGACCTCTGCGCGGGCGGGGTTCTCAAGGCGTTACTGGCCCAGCACTTAAAACTGCACAGCCTCTCAAACCACGGGTCACGCCAAGGCTTGATCGATTGGGTTGTTCGCCAGGTAGTGGCCGCACAAAGATATCGCCATCGCATCCGCGACGTCTGCGGGCTCGGGAACCGACTGCAGGTTCAACTGCATCTTCACCGCCAACTGCATTTGGCTTTTCGGTGCCCGACCGTTCCCGGTCATCACCTTCTTCACGCGAGTTGGCTCGTAATGCTCGACCGGCACTCCGGCCAAAGCGGCCGCCAAACAGATCACGCCGCGAGCGTGTCCCATCAGGATCGCCGTGCGAGGCCGCTCGTAGTGCGAAAACAATTGCTCGAGCGCCATCAGGTCGATGGAATGAGCAGAGAAAACCTCCGACAGTCCATCATGGATTTCGCGCAGACGCTCCGGAAGCGTGTCCGCACGACGCGACTTGATCACGCCCGCTTCACGCAAACACAGACGCGGCCCCTCTCGCGAGATCACCGCGTAACCCGTGGTGTTGAGCCCCGGATCGATCCCCAAGATGCAGGATGCCGACCCAGGACGTGCCGTTACGACTTGCGTTCCCAAGAGGTGCCTTCTTTCTTGTCGAGCAATGCAACACCCAAATCATTCAAACGATCTCGGATTGCATCGCCAGTGGCGTAATCCTTTCGCTCACGAGCTTCCTTGCGAAGGTTGATCAACAAATGCACAACGGAATCGAGCAGTTCCGCATCGGCTTCGTCGCCACCGGATGTGACCGGTGGCTTTCCAAACAATCCCAACACGCGAGACAGCTCAGCGATCACCGAAGTCGCTTTGACCAGCGATTCGACCGCAGGCGATTTTGTATCGGCACCAGGAGCCAACTGATTCGAGTCGACATGGCGATTGAGTGTTCGCAACGCGTCGAACAAAACACTGATCGCGGAGCCGGTGTTGAAGTCGTCATCCATCGCGGCCAAGAACTTCTCTCGGATCGCATGAACTTCGGTCAACAAGGAATCGCCGCTGGGATCAAAGTTTCCATCGCTGCGACGAGTCGCTGCCTCCAGCTCATAAAACGAGCTACCAGTGATTTCTTGGAAGCGATCGAAGAAGCGATAGAACGCCTCCAGCGATGTGCCCGCTTCGGCCAAGGTTTCTTCGTTGTAGACAATCGTGCTTCGGTACTGGGTTCGAAGCAAGAAGAACCGAATGCGTTCGCCGGTTTGGCTGCGAATCAGATCGGCCAATCCGCCCGCACCCTTGCTGCGGCTGATCTTGCCCGAGGCTTGTTCTTCGACGCTGGCTGCTTCCGCCGCCGAGCTTTCGCGGTCGCTCTTGCCACCGACTTTGCCCTTCTCGCCTGCCCGCATCAGGCCGTTATGCATCCAGTACTTCACCATCGGCGCGCCGTGGCAGCACGTGCTTTGGGCTCGTTCGTTTTCGTGGTGCGGGAACATCAAATCCAAACCACCACCGTGGATGTCAAATGTCTCGCCCAGAATCTCGTGGCTCATCGCGGAACATTCGATGTGCCAACCCGGCCGGCCATCGCCCCAGGGGCTTTCCCATGACGGTTCGCCCGCGCGAGCTGATTTCCAAAGTGCAAAGTCGCCGGGGTTGCGTTTCTTAGCCGCGGCCCCGCCACCTTCGCCCTGCTGATCTTCCACCGACCGATTCGACAACTGGCCGTATCCCGGGTCCTTCGTCACATCGAAAAACACGTCGCCGTCGATCGCATACGCAAACCCTTTCGACTCCAGCGAACCAATGAACGCGATAATTTGCGGCATGTGGTCCGTTGCACGCGGCAAGTGATCGATCTGGTTGACGCCCAATTCGCGAAGATTGGCCAAGTAATCCGCGGTCATCTCCACCGCGATCTGACTCATCGGGATCCCGCGTTCTTGCGACTTCTTGATCAGCTTGTCGTCGACGTCGGTGATGTTGACCACCCAAGTCACCTCGAACCCGCTGTAGGTCAGGTACCGTTTGATGGTGTCGAAAATGACTGGGCCAACCATGTGTCCAATGTGAGACTCGGCGTAAACCGTCGGCCCGCACAAATACATCCCCACACGCGGAGCTCGCAGCGGCAAGAACGGCTCTTTGGTTTTGCTCAGCGTGTTGTAGACACGAATGGCGGGTTGGGTGGACGAGGTGGAAGCGACCGATGAGGTCGGGTCGGCGGCGGTCATGCTCATCAGCGTGCGTGCGATCTAAATGGAGCGAAGGCGAGGCGTCCTCGCGAATTGAGTGAGCCAGGAAGTATAGGGAATCAGTCCGGCTTGGATCGAGCCCGCTTTTGAAACCAGTTTCATCCCGGGTCAGTATCTCGGATACCACCGGCCCAGCCCCCCGCGTAACCAAGCTCATCTCCATGAATCATAACGCCGGCGCTCTAGGTACCCCTGGCGAAACAGGCGGTTTCCAGCAACCAGCTTCAACCGGGCTTCCGCCAAGGAAACCCTCGCGAATTCCAGGCCCTCGAAACGGACTGAACGCTAAGATGCCAAGATGCGTAGCAAACGCACACTGAAGCCAAACGCGACCCAAATTTACGGAAACATTCCGCTTCCTTGGCGTCTCAGGCGGCACCGTGCGTTGCCCATTAATCGCCAGCCAACCAATTGCCCCTCACCCAAAAGCGGCCCCATGACGAAAATCTCATTTCTAGCTCTGCTGTCATTGGCAATGGTCGCCTTCACCGGTTGCCAACCATCCAGCACCACCGACTCGGCGGCATCGACCGAATCCAGCGACAGTCACGACGACCATGATCATGGCAGTCACGAAGGCCATGACCACGATCATGATGGGCACGATCATGATGGGCACGACCACGATGCACATGGCCATGATGCACATGGCCACGATGGTCACGACCATGGCGATCATGACCATGAAACGATCGACGCGAGCGCCGCCGGCCTCAGCACGGACGCATTGGTTCACCTGGAAAAAGCCGACGCACCAAAATCGCTCGACGAAGCCATCAAGAAACTGACCAGCATGCAATCGACGATCGCCGGTGGCTTCGCCGATGACGATGTCGACTCGATTCACAACGAATTGCACGAGATCGGCACGCTGCTGGAACAAACCGAATCGCTCGCAAAAAAAAGCGATTTGGACGACGAAAAAAAGAAACAGGCTCTCGCCGCGATCGACACGTTGTTCGATGCGTTTGGATCCGTGGATGCCAAACTGCACGGTGACGAAGGAGCCGAATACAGCGAAGTCGGCGGCGACATCGATGACGCGATCAAAGTCCTCGGAGGCGTCCAATGACCTCCCGCCTCCACCTGCTCGCTCTGTGTGCCGGATGTCTGTTGCTCGCGGTTGGCTGTGAACCCGCGGGCGATGAAGCCGCGTCGTCCGATGTGGATCGAACTCTGATCCTTGCTGACGCACCCGCTGATGCTATTTCATTGACCGAAGCCAAAGAAAAGTTCGAGGACGAAGAATCGCCAGCCCCCAGCGAAATCACGCTGGTCGGCAAAGTTGACGCCGGCGAATTTGATGCCTTCGACCCGGAATTGGCCAAGTTCATGCTCAGCGAATTGCCCGACGAAGACCACACCGGCGGCGATCCGGATCACGCCGACAATTGCCCGTTCTGCAAACGCAGGCTGGCGAACGCTCCCAAAGCGATCGTGGAATTGGTTGACGAGTCCGGAGCGGTTCGTACGATCCGCGCCGACAAACTGGCCGGGCTCTCCACGGGAGACGTCGTCACGGTTTCGGGCACGGTCACGTACGACAAAGATGTGAATGCGATCACGATTCAGACACAGAAAATCCACGTTCGCTAGCGGTTTTCGCGGCTGGCCCGTCGCGAAACACAGCCTAATTGCCCGTAAAAATAGCTGTTTTCAATTTTTCTGTGAAAACTGAACAGCAGAAACCCACCACAGGCTGCGCGAATCTGTTATAGTCCCCCTCGTGGTGGTATAGCTCGTGCACTCGGCGCGGGAAACACCACGGTTTACACGAAGGAATTAGAAGAATGGCAGAAGGTACAATCAAACGGCTCACCGACAAAGGCTTCGGTTTCATCGACACTGGAGGGCCGAAAGACTTGTTCTTCCACTGCACGAATGTCGAAGGCGCGAGTTACGACGAACTGCAAGAAGGTCAAAAAGTTACTTACACTGAAGGTCGTGGTCCCAAAGGACCTTGTGCCGAAAACGTGACTCCTGCCTGAACGGCTTGATCTCGTAGATAAAATTGACACCGCCATTGAGACACTTGATGGCGGTTTTTTTATGCGCCGACCGAACCAGAACACCGCCCGATTGAGCGTTCCGGCGGCTAAACGCTCCGGCGGCAACCACCGCTCGGATCAACGAAGTCGGCGACGGTTACTGAGACAAATCCAACGTTCCGCCACCCGAAGATGCATCCCGACTCGCCTGGCCATAACCTTTCGCGGCTCGACGCGCCCCATCTTGCTGCTGCAATTGAGACGCCACGTCATCGCGATTGTTGCTCAGCATTTCCTCGCTGGCTTTCTCACGCACCAACAACTCACGGTGCATCTCATCACACGCCGCATTTCGCTGACGGTGCTCTTCCGAGACGCGATAGGAATCCCCCAGTTGAGTCCGCTCATTCTTGAGCTGCTCGGACGCCTGCACCAATTGCTCGACCGCTCGCTGCTTCTGGCTCAGCACCCGCATCAGCTCATTCATATGGCCGTCCGTGATGGCGGCCTCTTGCTGAACGGTCAACTCGAGCAGCAACTGCAGCAATTCAAATCGACGATCGATGGTCGCTTCCATGTCCTCGTTCCAATCCCTTGATGAATCGATGCTGGCGTCGCTAAACGGGCCGAAGTCTGCCAGCGAAGAAAGCGTGTGAGTTGCCTGCAGTATCGACCCGGCGATGGCGGTTCGTCAACGCAACCTGCAGTCACCCGATTGCGAACATTTGCTCAGGGAGCCGTTTGGTTGGTCAGTTGAGCACCTTGGTTGAGCCGCTCAACCATCCAGGCCAAATAGCGTTCCCATCCCGCACGGTCATACCGGGTGACCATGTCAAACTCTTCGTCCCATTGCGTTCCAATTCTTCCGAGCACGACGTTGGCTTGGCGAATCAAAAGATCCGCTTCTCGCCCGCGACCGATCTTTCGCATCATCTGCGATTGGCCCAAGAACGCCTCCAGCGAAGCAGGTTCATTCATGTACCGGAGTGCCATGTCGCGGTATGCATCGGCCGCCTCCGCATATCGATTCATGTCTCGTAGCGTATCGGCTTGGCCAATCAATGAATTCCGAAGCAACGCCCGCTGCTTGTCACTCAGGTCACTGTCTCGCTGTTGGTTTTGCAAGAAATTGGACAGCATCGCGAATTGATCCAGCGCGGCCTGACGCCCCGCGTTGGCTTTCTGGCTGAGGCCACGCCTCGCCGTATCTTGCAACTCAGTCGACTCCAGCTCAACCTCTGGCAATTCAGCAGTCAGCAAATGCCCACGGGCAAGCGAGTAGGCGGCGGTTTGGGTTCGAGGCATCGGCCAGTATCGTTTGACCGCTTCATCCAAGCGACGCATCGCCAACTGCAGCGTCGGACGAGTCGCACGCAGAGCGTCAACGCGTTCACTCCATTCCAGCTCTCGCGATTTCAACGTCTGCGCCAAGCTTTCCGCAAAAAGCATCTCTCCCAACGTCAGCAGTGAATCTCGCCAAGCCGGACTTTGTGGTGTCAGCTGCCCGTCACTCAGGTTCGCCTCCAACCATTCCCGGGCTCTCTCGCGATCGCCCAGATCCGCGGCCGCCTGAGCAGCCAACAACCGAGCGTCGTACCGCATTGGGTCTCGGTCGTATTCGATGATGCAAGTTTGCAGCGAATCGATCGCGGACTTCGCGTCTCCGTCGGCCAACAGGGCTCGTCCGTGAGCAACCAATGCCCGAGGTATCCGGCCTCGCTCTTCGTACCGAAGGTAATCCTCCAGCAACACTGCACTGCGAGAAAAGTGGCGACCTTTTTGATAGGACTCAATCGCCAGCCAAAGCGTCGGCACATACTCTTCCGTGTCGAACTGTTCCTTCGCCGACGCGGCAAACGCATCCCCGGCACCACGAAATTGCTCGCGTGCCAGCACGGATGCATCCCTCGACAGCTCTCCACCCGGCCCCAATCCGGCGGCTAAAGTTGCTTCGCCCCAATCGCGATACGCGATGCCAGCTTGACTGTGCGAAGTAGCCAAACCGAGCACCGGAGACGCGACGGTGGCCGTTTCAACCGCGGGCGCAAAATCACCGGCTCCTCGAAGCATCGCGATGGCGTCGATGATCCGCTGCTTCACGTTCTCACGCACGATCTCAGGGAAGTCCAAAAACTGACTTTGACCAATTTCGCGAACGAGATAGCGAGATGTCTGAGCAACGTCCTCTCCCATCGCGCGACTGGCCAACAATTCAATTTCAGAGATACCACCTTCCAAGCCACGATCATCGAACGGACGCTGTTGGCGAGCTTGGGTCAGTCGTGCGAGAGCCAAATCTGGATCATTGAGCAGAAGGTAAGCCTGAGCCACCAGCAAACGAGCACTTCCCGCAACCTTGGGATCCGCCTCGCGTTGCAATTGGTCCAGCACTCGAATGACGTCTTTCAGTTCCACCTGCGTTTCTTTTGGCAAGACTCGGTCGGCAACGATCGGAACTCCGGCGATCATTTTTGCGGAAATCGAAGGCGGCAAAGCTTCGATGACTCGGCCGACTCGTGCCAGACCACGCTGCAAACTCAACTGGTCACTCAACTGCAACGCCCACGGCAACTGCAGCTTCAACTCCTCCGCAATGTCTTCTTCCACCCGAGCAATCACGGGAAGAACGTCGTCGTGACGCTTCAGTTGGTTGAGAAGCTCAACCCGTAAAATCTCGGCCTCGCTTCGACGACGACTGTCCAAACTGGCTTCTTCCAGGTGAGCAACGATGGTTCGAAGCGCTTCGTCTGGCTTGGCCGTGATGGACGCGGCGAGCGATCGAGCCAACAACGGCAACAACTCAGCTCGCAACGTCAAATCGATCTCGACCGCCTTCTTCAGATGTTCCGCCGCTTTCGCGTGCCGCCCCATGGCGTGCAACGTCGCGCCCAACATCCGATGCCCTTCAGAATCGCGTCCCTCAGGAAACCCCAGGTCGTGAGCACGCTGCAGGTGCGGCAGAGCCTTTTCCATTTGCTCGTGACGGTCCCGTGGCGAGACCGCTTGGTTCGCCCTCGCGTGCGCGCCCGCGCCGATCAGGAACTGCTGCATCGGAAACAGCTCCATTTCTTCTTCGTTCAGTTGATCCAACCCAGAATTTTCCGCCAAATCGCCTGCCACGACGATGTTCCCAGCCACATATTGAGCCGACGCGAGATTCAGGGCCTGCGCAGCATCGATCTCTCGACCGCCCGCCATGATGGAGAACATGTATGCAAAACCGACCATCGTGAACATCGTCACGAAAGCCAGTGATAGCACCGTGGTCTTGGAGCGTTTGCTCGGCGGAGCAGCGTTTTCGTTTTTCGGGTCGTCAGGATCAGCCACGCGGACACCTCAATTGGGAGCTTCTCGCGATACCAAATCCGGTGTTCTGACCGCAACCGCGTCCAAAAAACGCGGGCACCCCCGGAACCCCCCCGATGAAAATTCGGCAGCCAGAATTTTTGAAAGCAAATCAGAGAATTCTTGGAAAATTTCGGCCCAGCATTTGACGCCAAACGCATGACGCAAATTGGTGCCCCGAGAGCAATCCACCAGCGGCCAAGCGGGTGAGCAAACACTTCGTTTCGCGAATTCCACGACAGGACTGGCTTGGGCGCGAACTGACACCAACGGATCTCTATAGAACACTACCGGCCTCTAACAACGGTTCGACTCACCGTCAAAGGCGTATATTCGCTGGATTTTGAGTGGGTTGATTCCACACTTTTCAAAACTTCCCCTCCATGGAATCGTGATAGCGGTTTCCTCTTGCGTCATTCCGCAAACCCGAGTGCCGGAATCGCCCCCATTGCCACTGTGTCGCAAATCAATTCCCACCGGCCGCAATTGCTTGGGGTGCATCCACCTCTCATCCGTAAGATGACGCCGTTCGCTATTCTTCTTTTCAAGTACATGGAGTTCTCATGCGCAATGCGTCACGAACAAACCGCAACGGTTTCACCTTGGTGGAATTGTTGGTTGTCATCGCCATCATTGGTGTCCTCGTTGGGCTGTTGCTGCCCGCCGTCCAAGCCGCTCGGGAAGCAGCCCGACGAATGAGTTGCAGCAACAACTTCAAGCAAATCGGCTTGGCACTGCACAACTACCACTCGGCTTACAATCAGGCCCCTGAACATCAAGGCGGCACTCACGGTACCGGGACCAACTCCTGGTCGGCCGCAACAGGCAACAACCGATTGGACCTGTCTTGCCTGGTTGGCTTGACCCCGTTTTTCGAACAGCAGGGTTTGTGGGAACAGATCAGCAACCCGTACCAAGTCACAGAGGGCTCCGCAGGCATCGGAAATGTCTATGCACCGATGGGACCGTGGCCCGGTCGCCCACTGAATTCGGCGACCAATGGAGCCGGTGGCTTTTACGCACCTTGGATGACCAGCTTGCCAATGCTGCGTTGCCCCAGTGACCCCGGTGTCGGATTGCCCGGCCAAGGGCGGACGAACTACGGCCCCAGCCTCGGCGATTCGACCGACACAACTTGGGGCGGGTACCGCAACCGGACCTCCGGCGTCCCGACAACGAACTCTTCTTACCAGACTCGCGTTCGTGCTTCCCAGCGAGGCTTCTTTCGCAACCAACAAAAGTCGGCTTTCCGAGACATGCTGGACGGGCTTTCCAACACCATCGCTTTTGGTGAGATCGTGACCGACCTGGGTGACAGCGACACTCGAACCAAGGCTGTTGATGGTGCTGTCAACTTGCTCAACATCGGCGGGAACACATCTTGCGAAGGATACGTGGATCCGGAGCGGCCCCAATTTTGGCTCAGCTCCGCCCCCAAAGTCGGCAGTGACGAACAAACTCGTGGCATGAAGTGGGCCTATGGCAGTCCGGTCAGCCAACAAGTCTATACCATGCTGACGCCCAACTCACCGTTGTGCATCAACAACACCAACATTGTCTCGATTGCGACCAGTCCCATGGGAAGTCGCCACCAAGGTGGATGCCACGTGTTGATGGGCGATGGGGCTGTCAAATTCATCACCGATTCGATCGACGCAGGAAACGCGGATCGAGGACAAGTCGGCGCTCACGCCCAACACAACGACCCAGAATCTGTCCCTGGTTCGGTAAGCCCCTACGGTTTATGGGGTGCACTCGGCACCCGAAGCTCCAAAGAAATCCTTGATGGAGAATTTTAGTCCAATGCGAATTGCTACCACCCAAGTTCTTGCTCTGGCCTTGTTGGCGTTCGTCGCGACAACGGTCGGCTGCGGGAATTCAGAATCCGGTCCCTCCTCCAATCCGGACGAGATCCAAGACTACCTGGACAACAACCCGGAAGCCGCCAACGCGGACATGAATCCGCCCCCGGATCCAGAGATGTAGTGCAATCGCATCGTATGACGTCGGCTACACATAGCCGGCGTCATGCGTGCCGATTCGAAGCCACAACTCTCACTGCCTAAAACCAATTTCAGGCCGCGGTTCACCAACTGGCCAAATCAGGAACCGATCGGCTCGGGCAGTTCTCAATCTCAGCGTTCCTTGGTTCGCCGGAACGTTGGCCGGATCCGTGTTTTTGCACCACTGGTAAGCCCCCGGTGGCGGGACCACATCGACGTCCCCTCCGACCGTGGACTCGACCATGATCCAGCGACATTGGCTCTCTTCCATTTGTCCGCTGACGAGAAAACCACCCTCGCCGCGAAAATTCCTGATGGACACATCGGACCAACTGGATGGCACGGCCGGGAAGATCCTCAGCGTTCCTCGGTGACTCTGCAGCATCATTTCTTGCATCGCGGTCGCTCCATGCAATGGAGTCTCCATCACCGGCAAACCAATTTCTGAATAGAACGTGTTGGGACGCAAATACGGCCGCAGCTGTTCCAAGTATTCCAATGCGGAATCACCATCACCCAAAATCGATGCCATGCAAGAACTGGCGGTGTGTGAGTATCCGGCGATGCCACGACCGAACGAACGCCAATGCTTCAAACTTCGCTCAATGAGCGCTCGTCCCGCCTCCGATTCCGGAGTGATTGTCCGCAAGGGATAGATCGCCATCAAATGGGACCAATGGCGGTGTCCCCCCGTCAACCAAACATCGCGGCCAATTGCTCGGCCGGTGTCATTCGCCTGCACTCGCGCCAAGTTCTCAGCGAGGTCTCGCCAAACCGGCAACAGGGGTTCCTCGGTATCCGACAACTGCTTCTCTCCAGCGATTTCCACTAGCCGACCAGCTCCCCAACGCAGCAGATCCAAATCGTAGGTGCAGTCCTCCGCCAACCGGTACTCAGGGCTGTATGTCCTTGGCAGATGCCACATGCCATCGTCACCACGTTTCAAAAAGTGACGGTAGTAGTTGACCGCTCGCTTGAGCAGCGGATACAGGGTTCTGTCGCGAATCGATTCGTCAGACCAGTAACGATATTCGAGGTCGACGTTGTGCAGAGCCCACAACAAGTTGCCGCACTCAGCACCGATTTTCGGATCCATCCCCGACCGTCCACCTGGCTCTCCCACATGAGCCACTAAATCCCACCCGGAAGAAGAACGCCCCATCGCTGATGAATCATGACGGTATGGCTCGGCAACATTCTGAGTCAGGTGCTCTCGGTTGTCTTCCAACTTCTGACGCAGCGCCGACACGGTGCCGCGACGATTGGCGGTGTACCCTCCCGCGTGAGAAAGCTGGGCGTTGAGGTTCCACCATGTCGCGCTCCAAGCGGTTGGTTGCAACCACGGCCCCTGGTTGTCGATGATCCAACCTTGATCACGGGTGGCGCAGGCCAGCTTGTATTGCTGGATCCAATAGAAAGAATCCCAAAACGAATCGCCCGTGTGAAGAAAGCTCTTCGGGTAGTAGGCGTGCCACCATTCGCGGTGACTTTCGATCCAAGCCTGATAATCAGCGCCGATAGCCGACCTCACGGCATCGACCACTTGTGCGGATGCGTTTGCGTTTGGAAACGAGTGCTGAACACTCAACCACAACCGAATCCGGTTGCCTTCGCGTTGAGTGAACCAGGCGACGGCGGTCTGACCGCCCGCCACCAGGTCTTGCACCACCAACTGGATCCCATCGTCCGTCGATGAGCTTGTAGGATCGGGGTGCGCAGCCGTTCGTTCGGCCTTCGCCCGGACCGCCCTCGGACTTTTGGGTGACCTGGGAACATAGACGAACTCAGCATCGGCCAGCTCCCCTTCCGTCTGCAATTCGCAATGAATAATAGGCTGCGTCGCATGAGTGATCGCCATCCAATTCGCGTTTCCGTTCTTGGACAGAATTGTCCCGCTGGCTTCCGCGTTCCACAGACCAATGCGAGCAGCGCCACCGGTTACCTCGGCCGGCAAGCGAAGCTCCAGGTGCCCAATGAAATGTCGCCCGCGATTGAGAACCTCCACGTGCTTTTCAGAAAGGTCGTCCTCTTGCCAAGGCCGATGATCGTGCGCGGCAGAACAACCAACATCAAACTGAACCGTTCGCTCATTGACTTGATACACCAGCGTGCCTTGTTCGCCGTTTCCCGTGAACGGTGCTTCGTCCCAAGAGCGAGGCATGGTGTCACGCTGCCAATCACAGGCACCAAGAAAATCCGGCCAATCGACCGCTTCCTCCAAAGCAATATCAGGAATCGTATTTTGGGGTGCGTTGTCACTCGCTGGCTGAGCCATCGCTGCTTGGCAGGCCACCAACCAACAAACTGCGATTCGTCCCCATCGGACGATGAACGTGAACCCAGATTGGAGAAGACGATCGTTGAATTCTTTCATCGAAGGCGACTGCTTCTTGAGTGAGAAGAGAGAGACCAAGACTCTAAGCAATGACGAGCCGCGAGTCACGATCCAGTTCACCCAGCATTCTCGTCCCAACAGGCAGCCGTCGGAGTGCGAATGCCTGCGTCCTCGACGCAAATCATTCTTGCAACCGCGATCGCCCATTCGTCGTTTCAGGGAAGCACGGCCGGCGTTACTTGCAGCAACCGCCAGTTTCTCGCAGTTGCTTTGCGCGACGCGCATCGTCCTTCAGCTCGGGGACCTCGGTGAAACACCCCGTCAGACACCCGTACATCTTCTCTTGAAAGCAAGACTGAGCTGGCGCGAGTGAATAGTGCGACCACAGGCCTTCCTTGCGGACGTCGACCAAACTGGCTTTTCGAAGGTACGCCAAGTGCCGAGAGACTGTCGGCTGAGGCAATTGCAGGATCTCAACAAGATTTCCCACGCAGATTTCCTCTTCCACCAACAAGTGCAGAATCCGCAGCCGCGTGCTATCCGCGAACGCACGAAAGACCGTGTTGATCTCCTCACCGATCTCCGCCAAAGGGACGTTCGACATGTCGCCCATGGAGCGAGAATTTGTTGTCGTACTCATCGTCCCACGGCCTTTTGAACGTTGATCGGCAGTCACATGCCCCCAATCAGGATGCTGCAATTCATCGCGGCATTGTAGCTGGGGGGACGTGACTCGATCAACAGATCAAATCTTCTCGCTAAGCAGCGTGCAGGGCTGCCCGGTCGTCGACGATTCGGCCGTTTCGCAGTTTCAGCACACGTTTGGCTCGTTCAGCGGCTTCCGGATTGTGCGTCACCATCACGATCGTGCGACCTTCCCGATTGAACTCTTCGAAGTAGCCAATCACCTGCTCACTGGTCTCCGGATCCAAATTCCCGGTTGGCTCATCGGCCAAAATCACCGCTGGGTCGTTGGCCAGCATCCGAGCCAGGGCGACTCGTTGCTGTTGACCAACGCTCAGTTCATTGGGCTTGTGATCCAAGCGGTCACCCAAGCCAACCCGTTCGAGCAACTCCGCCGCGCGATCGCGTTGCTCCGCTTCGCCGGTGCCGGACAAGTACAGCGGAATCTGCACGTTCTCCTGGGCCGTTAGGTACGGAATCAGGTTGAACGTCTGGAACACGAATCCGATGTTTGCCTTTCGCATTCGCGCTCGGCCGTCCGCGTCCAAGTCGTACATCGATTGACCGTTGAGCAGCACCTGACCGGAAGTCGGCGACAACATCCCGCCCAGCATCACCAGCAGCGAACTCTTGCCACTGCCGCTGGGGCCGATCAGTGAAACAAAATCGCCTTCGGGAATCTCCAGCGTCGCGTCGTCGAGTGCGACCACTTTTTGACGGTGCATTTCATAGGTCTTTGTGACGTTTTGCATCGATAACATGATTCAAACCTCCTTGAACGAAGTGACGGGATCGAGTCGAGCAGCATTGCGAGCGGGGAAATAACTGGCCAACAGCGTCGTGCCAACCGAGATTCCAATCGCCCAAACGGCCAGCATCGGCATTGGCAACACGGGCACGTTTGCCAAGCGAGGCCCCAGCGTGACCGCCAGTGTGGTGCCGATCAGGAATCCGCCCACACCGCCGGCAAATCCCAGCAACAATGCCTTGAGCAAGAAAATTCGCAGGATCAGTTTTGACTCCGCTCCCAGCGACATCAACGTGCCGATTTCGCGGCGACGCTCGTACACATTGGCGAACATGAAGTTTGCAATACCGGCTCCACCGATCACCACAATGATCGCGACGAAGATCATCGACAGTTTTTCCATCATGCCGTTGACCTTCTGCTGCGTGGCGACAACCTGAGTCACTGTCACGACCTTTGCTTCCGGCAACAGGTCGTTCACGTTGTCGACCAATCCGGCGGAGATCTCTTTGCAACAACCAACGATCTCGATGCAACTGACCACCGCATCTTTGCCAGACATCTCCTGCACGGTGTGCAGGTGAGCAAAGACGCGTGAATCGTCGACTGTTCCTGTTTCTGGCAGCACGGCAACGACGGAGAACTTCTGGCCCATCAAGTCAAGCGATTGGCCTTCCTCGATTCCGAGCATCGAAGCGGTGTCGGCGCCAACGAGTGCTTCGTCAGTTGCCAGGTCGTCGATGACTCGGTTGCGAACCAGCGTCTTTTTGTCTGCCGGTTCGGGAGTGCCGACGTCGATCGCTCCACAACCGATCGGCCGCGAAAAGATGCCTGCGCCGCCCCAAGCCGCTTTGGCTTGGAACTCACTCTTGGGCAAGATCCCGGTCAACGTGAACGAGCGGCCTTCCAGTTCGACCGGCACGCAAAGCTTGGGCGAAAGGTTGTCGACGCCCGCTAGGTTGGACATCGTCAAACGCAACGCGTATTCCTCGGGAATCGTTTCGTTGTGAATGTCAGCGGAGTAGTAATCCTGCAGCGTCACGGACTTGGGCAGCACCAACACGTTGGCACCGAGGCTGTCCATTTCGCGGGCCACCGCCATCTCGGAATAGTAGGTGATGTTCTTGATCGCGATGACCGTCGTGATTCCCAAAAGGATCCCAACGAAGATCGTGATCATCTGACTCTTCCGCTCAAAGAGCTCGCGCCAGACCAGTTTTTTGAGGTTCATGTTTGTCTCCTTACGAACTTGTCAGTGTTGACCGCAGTGGACGAGGCAACGAGTCCTCAAACTCCACACGGCAGGTCAGGGACTCGTTGCCTCGTCCACTACCTAGAAAGTAAATGACTGCTTCGCTGCTACTTGGCGGCGGGAGCACAATTTCCGCCGGGGCAGCATTGCAGGCCGGGAGCACAGGTGCCGCCGGGGCTGCATTGGCCCCCGGGGCAACACGATGAGCTTGCCGCCGTCAGTCGTTCGACAATTTGGTCTTTGGTAACGTTTTCAGCGAAGGTTGCCACTGGTTGGCCCGGAGGCGTCAACACAACCATCACGCCGCTGCTGGCGGATGGATCGACATTCAAGGATTGCAAAAAGCTTTGCTCCGAAACGTCTGCCGGGTCCAGGTTCACGATTTGAGTCGAGGCAGCGAAGCGTTCGTCACGCGTCAAGTCATGAGCCCCCCGAAACGAACTCGCGTCCGCGTTCCGCTTCACGCAGAGCAACACCAACTTGCGATCTTGCATCGCCTTCAAACAAGTCGCGGTCCCCCGGCTGACGATCGCTTCCCGCAACTGTTGCTTGTTGAATTTCAGTGGCAAGCCGCCCGTCACGGCCCCGTTGGGAGCAAGCACCAACGCGAGCGGCATCGGCGCCCGGCTGATACCAAACTGTTTCACGATCGCCGCGTTGCTTGGGTCCGTGATCTGGACGCTCACCGAGTTCGCGACATCCGTCATCCCGCCGACTGCCTGCTGAAAAACACCCTGCATCGTTTGAGTCTGTTCGTCGTTCTGTTTCCAGAAATAGACGAACAAGTACTTCCCTTCACGAGCCGCCTTTTGCATCGCGGCGCCGGCGGGTCCGGAAGCTGCTGAGGTCGAGGTCAACTCTTGTGCCCGGATTGAGCTGGTCGGAGCGAGACAGATCGTCGCAAACGCTAGAGCGGCGATACCACGGGCTGGCAGATTCATTCGTTTCATTGGAAATCCTTCGCGTCAGAGAAACAGAGTCCCCGCGTTTCGAAGCGGGGGCAGATCAACGGGAATGCGGCTTTGCAATCCATATCCGCCAAAGCGGATACACTACCCATATTCGCCCACGCGGATACGGTTAGTCCAGCCCAATTTCGAAAAGAACCTCCTTGGTTCATCACCGAGTCCGCCGAAACACGCTGCCAAGCGAAGCTGACAATTGACATGAAAGACAATCGACTGTAGCTTTCATCGTATATCGCCGATAGGCGTATCAGACAACGAGTGAATTGCAGTTGAACTGGCCCACGACTTGGCCATTCAGCTTTGGCTCGTACCTTTTCCAATTCAACGCATCGTGAGCAGAATCAAAATGGACGAGACATCCACTTGCCCCGGACAGGAAACGCCGACAACGGCGGGCGGAATGGGCTTCTTCGAACGCTACCTGACCGTGTGGGTTGGGCTGTGCATTGCCGGTGGAATCGCCCTTGGAAAGATCGCTCCCGGGTTGGCTCAATCGCTTGATGCGATGGCGATCTACTCCGGCGACGCGCCCGTGGTTTCCATTCCAATCGCGATTTGCCTGTTCTTCATGATGTTCCCGATCATGGTCAAAATTGACTTTGGCGAAGTCGTTCGTGCGGGGAAAGCCATGGGCCCCGTAGCGCTCACGATTTTCATCAACTGGGCCATCAAACCCTTCACGATGTACGCCATCGCAAGCTTCTTTTTGGGAACGGTGTTCCTGAGCATGATCGGTCCCGATGCGATCGACTACGTCAAAGCTCCCCTCGGTGCGGACATCGAAGTCGGTGCGACTTATGGCGCCGGCAAAGCCGTGATGGTGGATGGGGTCAAGATGCTAGAGGTGCCGTTGTGGCGAAGCTACTTGGCGGGCTGCATCCTGCTTGGGATCGCTCCGTGCACCGCCATGGTCTTGGTGTGGGGCTTTCTCGCCAAAGGCAACGACGGGCACACGTTGGTCATGGTGGCAATCAATTCGCTGATGATGCTGGTGCTGTACGGATTGCTGGGAGGCGTCTTGTTAGGCGTAGGCCAACTTCCGGTTCCTTGGAAAGCGTTGCTGCTGTCGATCGCGATCTACGTCGCTCTTCCTTTGGCGACCGGATACTTCACACGCAGATGGCTCATTGCAACCAAGGGAGCAACCTGGTTCAAGGAGCGATTCCTTCACTATCTATCACCTGTGACAACAACAGCGTTGCTCGCAACATTGGTTCTCCTGTTCTCCTTCAAAGGCGAAACGATCGTTGCCAACCCGCTGACGATTCTTTGGATCGCGATTCCGCTGACAATCCAAACGGTACTGATCTTCGCGCTCGGTTACGGTTTGTCCAAAGCGTTTGGATTCAGCTACCAAAGTGCCGCCCCCACTGCGATGATCGGTGCATCCAATCACTTCGAAGTTGCGATTGCAACCGCCACGATGCTGTATGGCTTGTCATCGGGAGCCGCCTTGGCCACCGTCGTTGGCGTTTTGATCGAAGTCCCATTGATGCTGGCTTTGGTCAAGTTCTGCTTGAAAACCAGCGGCTGGTTCAGGGACGCGTCCGAGGAACCTGCCGACAACCAAGAACTCGCCCAGCAGTGACCCAATTCAGTATCATTCACTCTGGATTCTTCGTCCGCGACCTCGACCACAGTGACGTTCATGACAAATCAAAGCGGCCTTCTTCAGGACGACTTCGAAAGCAGAAACACATCCAGAAACCTCTTTCGCGGCTTCGTGATCGCGGCTGGCGTGTTCTTGCTGGTCGCCGTGATCACGGCCATCGCGTTTGTGTTTTTATATCAACCAATCGTTCCTGCAACCCAGTTGGTTTACGCCATCCAGCGATTGGATTCGCAATCGGAGATCGTCACGAGCTCTGAAATGGTCGAGCCATTGACCCGGCGGCTCCGTCATTTTTTCGGGCCGGGGATGCAGGTGAACGCTTTGGATGAAGCTCATGTCGAGGTCATCTTGCCGACGCAAGATCCAATGGACCTTGCCGTTGCGAAAGACCTCCTTGTTTCGGCTGGCGTTCTGCGATTCCTTCCGATTGCGGATCGAGATCAAAATATTTCATTGTCCAAACGGGTCGAACAAGCCGGCGACCCGCCATCGCTATCACGTGATGTACTGAATACAGACGGCACCATTGTGGGCAGGTGGGTGACCGTTGGCTTTGATGACACAGCCATGCTCAACGACCGAATCACATCTCTAAATGTAGATCTCAGATCGCCAATCGTTCGCGATTCTGAAACGGGCGAAGTCCTTTCGCTGCCCAATCAGGTCTTGGGGAATGACAACAAAATCAAGATCGCTCAATGGATGCAAGAACAAGCCATTCGATCGATCGACGTACTGACCCTGGTGGAAGAAACCCAAGCCGTCAACGGTGAGGACTTAGCTTTCGCCGCTGTCACTTTTGATGAACGTGGAGACCCAGCAGTCGCGTTCACTTTCAACGACGCGGGAAGCAAAAAGATGGAAGCCCTGACTATCACTCACTCACCCAAGGGCAACTCCCTGACGCAACTAGGCGTTGTCTTGGACGACCAACTCATAACCCCGCATTATTCACCAAGAACTTGTTGAATAGAGAAACCATCGCGTGAACCACTGCGTTTAACGGTTAACCACAACCAACTCAAACGCAAC
>NZ_NIZW01000049.1 GCF_002727185.1 Rhodopirellula bahusiensis | reverse complement strand
ATCTGGCGAGGTTATCGAGAACTCACCCTACTACTTGACGGAATGCGTCTGGCGGAGCAAACCAGATCGAAAAGTTGTGGGTAAAGACAAGGGCATCGCCCCTGGAGCAGAAAAACACGGCCCCATTTTGGCCAACGGCCAAATTCAATTCAAAACGTGTGGGTTGATGTTGGCCGTTGGCCAACAAAACCAAATGCAAAAGCGCAACTTCAAAAAGCGTGAGCGAGGGACGCCCCCAACACCCATGACGGCCCCATCCGGGGCGACCGTTTGTTTTCCGGACTCAGTGTCTCGGGGCTTCCGCCCCGAGCTAAGCATGACGGCCCCGTCCGGGGCGAAACCCAGGCGCCAGCCAGCGATACAGCACCAGAAAACTGCACGACCTGCTTCGTTTCGGGAGAAGTGGATGATGAATAAGCGACAAGCAGCGCATCAGAGTAGAACAGTTGTCCTCAACTGTTCCGTCGGGCAACTCTCAACGTCCAAGCCCAGGTTCAATCATTTCCATCTGCAAGCATTCGCATCACGCTGTTCGACGACATCAACCAACCACGCGAATATTTCGAGACAAGTGTTCCATACCCGATCATTCCTGCCGAGCGGCTTAGAATGCCGTTTTGATCTCCTCCAGCGACACGCCGAGCAGATGTTGAGCGAGTGGTTGGAGGTCGGCTTCGGTGCCGTGAATGTGGAACGTTCTCTGCACGTGTTTCATTGTTCCGCCAGGTGGCAATGCCGCGGCAGGTGAGGACGTTTCCAATTCGTAGAACGGACCGAGTGGTGGCTTGTTCGGCTCGGGCGAACCGTCGTTGTAGGAATTGATGACATCGCCGGCGTACGGTTTGTCTTGCAGTTCCCACATCGAATTGACGAACCCGTGCGGCGAATCCTGCACGTTGTAGGTGACGATGTTCAGCACTTTTCCTGCAGCGTCGTAACTGCCCGCAATGCCTTTGGATCGTTCTGGGGAGATGCCGATTTTGCCTCGACGAGTTCCATCGCCACGGAAGAACAGTTCTTGCTCCTCGACCCTCAGGTAGTCCGGTGGGACCTCGCCAAAGTAGGCGTCGTTGACCTTGGGGCCGAGTTCTTCTTCATCGCCGGAGCGAAAGGGAATGACGACGGTTGTTGTGGGCGAAGGGTTGTACATGCCGAGGATCCAAATCGAGAGCAAACCCGTTTCGCTCTTCCAGGGATTCTCCCCAGTGTTGGTGATTCGATTGTCGGTTTCGTAACCCACGATGCGAAGATCGTCACCCAACTCAACCTGCAATTGGTCAGCGGCTTCTTGAGTGCTGAGCAGTTTGATTGTGCGCTCGATACCGACGTTGAATTTCGTGCCACTGTGGTTGGTCAGTTTTGCTGTGTGTCGGAATCTCGCGGAGACGTCTGTTTGCTCGACCAGTTCGTAAGTCTCCGTGTCGATCACCGGAGGTGTTGTCCAGTCCGAGAACTCGAATTGAGTTCCGGGATCGAAGAACAGTCCGTACTGCCCACCTTCGGGACCGAGCCAGAAACGTTCTTCACCGCCGAAGATGTAAATGTGTTCTTCGAGTTTGCCTGTTCTTTCGTCCTCGGAAAGGAAGCCTTGCTCGATGACCGGGCGATTGATCCAGCCAAAGCTTGGGCCGGTGTTGCGATCAAAGGTGCTGGTCATCACTCGGCCTTGGTAGGCCGGCGCCACGGCGACCGCAGCATCACCGTGATGCAGCAGAACCACATCGGTGTGTTTTTTCATGAACGCCACATCATCGGCGAACCCGTCCACCGCGGTGGCTGATTCAGGAAAGAAACTCATGGTTGCTACCACCAAACCTGCAAACGTTGTGAAAGTCGTGTTCTTCATCTCAGTTTTTCTCCGTGACATCGAACCGTTGAATGAATGGCAGCCCACCGCGTTGCTTGCCTTTTGGCCGTCCAATTTCGACACCCCAATCCGGGAGTTGGCCTTTGCCGCGTTGCGTGAACGCTTCCGGCCGATAGGCGCCGCCTGCCCACGGACCGTTTTTCACATGGTGAGTTTTGGTGAAGTGAATTCCGTCTTCGGCATACAGGATTGAATTCGTGATCGCTTTCGGGCCAGTCGTGCCGATCATCGCGGCCACGCCTTTGCCTTGAGGCCACACCAAGACTTCGTGGTTGCCAGGGATCACCGGGTTGGCTTCGTGGCGCACGTAGGGGCCCTCTGGTTTGTCAGCGATCGCCAACCCCATTTGGGTTTGGCCGGGGCCTTTGCCCAGTTGGCGGCCTTTGTAGTAGAACCAAATCTTTCCATCTCGGACGATCAAGCAAGCATCGTCGACCAGGTGACTGTCGAAGTCATCCCGGTTTTCGCTGTTGGACAGCGCCGGATTGGTTGCCAGACGCTCCCAAGGACCGTCGGGTGAATCGGAAACCGCGATGCCGATTTTCGAATCGGGTTGAAAGCCTTTGCCGTACTTCTTGGATGTACCGGTGTAGAACAACCAATAGCGTCCTTCAGCGACCAGGATGTTGGGCGTGAAGGCACTGGCTCCTTCCCAACTGCCGGGTTCTCCTTTCGCGAGGGCCATGCCTTTTTCGGTCCACTGGTGACCGTCCTTCGACGTCGCGTACCAGATCGTGGCGTCGTATCCCGGTGAGATCTTTCCTTTCGAATACCACACGTAGAAGAGGTCGTCGACTTGGATGATGTCGCTCGGGTCACGACGCATGACACCAGGTTCGGCACCAATGCCCTCGACCGCCGAGTGCGTGACAACGACGGTTGGTGCGTCGGGCGAATCAGCGTGGGCGGAGGTTGCCAACATCACGAGGAGGGCAGGGAGAAAGAGTTTTTGCATGTTGGTGATCAAGGTGTTTTTTTGAGTGAGGTGAATTTGGTTGCTACTGAGTCAGGCAACGGTTCAGCGTTCCTGCGGGGCAACGAGATTGATTTTTCGTTGATCGGTTCCGGTCGTGTGAACGTCACCGAGTTCGTTTCGAATCCGTTCGGCTTGGCTTTGCAGGCGAGCGACGATCTCGGGATGAAGATCCGCGACGTTTTGCTTTTCGTTCACGTCGCGATCCAGGTTGAACAGTCGTGGCTTTTTGAGTGTCACAAAGCCTTTCGTTTTGTCGGGCTTCTTCGACCAGAATGGTTGGTCGTCGGTCGTGCGAGGAAGATGCAGCTTCCAGTTGCCTTCTCGGACGGCTTGTAGATTCGTGCCGTTGTAGTAGTAAAGAAACGGGTGCGGTGATTGGGTGTCTTTGCCCAGCAGGATCGGCAGAATGTTCTTGCCATCCAGCTTGCGATCATCCGGTGGCTGAACTCCGGCGAGTCCACAGAACAGCGGCAGCAGATCCATGCTGGTCAGTGTGACGTCCGAAACTTGGTTGGGTGCGATTTTGCCTGGCCACCGAAAGATCCCTGGCACGCGGTGGCCGCCTTCCATCGTGCAATACTTGCCACCGTTCAATCCGCCGGTGGATCCGTTTCGCGTGGGACCGTTGTCGGATGTGAACACCACCAACGTGTTCTCATCGATCCCGGCATCGCGAATCGCTTGCATGATTCGGCCGGTGCTGTGATCCAGTTCTTTGATGAAGTCGCCGTACTTGCCTTTTTCAGATGTGCCAACGAAGTCTTTGCTGGGACGCAACGGGTTGTGCACGATGTGGTGCGATACATAGATGAAGAACGGATCGTCTTGCTGCCGATCGATGAACTCGATGACTTCATCGGTGTAGCGTTTCGTCAGCACCTCGCAGGGAACGTTTTCTTGCTCCACCGCTTTGCCGCGATACAAGGTGTTGTGATTCTTTCCTCGCTTGGATTCATAGTTGCTGGGGATTCCAAAGTATTCATCGAAACCGGCATCGAGCGGGTGCGAACCTTCTACCTCCATGCCCAAGTGCCACTTGCCCACCATCAACGAACGGTAGCCAGCGGGATGCAGCAGTTCGGGGATCGTGAGCTCCTCCGGGGCAAAACCGTAGTCTTGGTATTTCGCGACGTTTTCGTTGCGAGCCACGGGCATGCCACATCGCATCGGATAGCGTCCGGTCAGCAAAGCGGCGCGAGAAGGACTGCACACGTTGGCAGGGACGAAAAAGTCCGTGCTGTGAAAACCTTCTTCGGCGAGCGCATCGAGGTGCGGCGTTTTTACGCCCGATGAATCGTAGCAACTGATGTCACCGTAACCGAGATCATCCGCGAAAATGAGAACGAAATTCGGTGGTCTGTCGGCGGCCTCGATGGAGGAAGCTTGCAGCCATGGCATGGCAACGGCCATGAGCAAGCTAACCCAAAAACAGCAGTGGCGATTCTGATTCGGAACGCCGGATCGGACAAAGGTGCGCATCGTGTGTTCTCAGTTGGAAAGTGGCTTGGGGTTGTCTTTGAAAGCAGCCGGCCGACTGTTGGTGGCGATGTCAGCGGCAAAGTCTTTCAGATGGCGTTGCAGTTTGTTGACGACTTGCGGGTTGGCTTCGATGACGTTCACCTTTTCACCGAGATCCTTTTCGAGGTCGTAGAGTTGCTGGGGGACTCCTTTGTTGGCATGCAGTTTCCACTTGCCCGACCTCACTGCTGCCAATTGGTTGCCGCGGTGGTAGAAGAAGACTTCGTGCGGTGATTGCGTTTCGCCTTTCAGAGTGGTCCAGATGTCTTTACCGTCGATGACCCGGTCCGTTGGGATTGTTGCTCTGGCGAGCTTCGCGAATGTTGGCAGCAGGTCCATGGTGGACATGAGTTCGTTGTTTTCTTGACTGGCGGGGATTTGTCCTGGCCAGCGGACCACGGTGGGTTCACGCACACCGCCTTCGAACGCGGTTCCTTTGTGCCCACGCAGTTGGCCGGCGCTGGCGAAGAGTGTGTTCTTTGGCGGTCCATTGTCGGACGTGAACAGCACCATGGTTTTCTCGTCGAGCCCATTGGATTTCAGTGCGTCGAGGATTTGTCCGACGGACCAATCGATTTCGGCGATCGCTTGGTGGAAGAGATTCGCACGCGTTGCGTAGTCAATGTTTCCGTCTTCTTTGCTGATGGCAGCCACGACGTCATCGGCAACACCCTTCATGAACGGAGGGGAGACGTGCAGCGGGGCATGAGGAATGGGATGGGGGATGTACAGAAAGAATGGATGGTCTTTATTTCGGTCAATGAACGAGACCGCACGTTCCGTGATCCGTTTGGTCAAGAAGTCAGCGTTGGGTTCCATTTCGACGACCGTGTCGTCCTCCAGCAGAGGCAACGGTGGGAACTGGTAGTGATTCTGCCGAGGATGAAACGGATGAATGTCGTGGCTGTAGGGCAGGCCAAAGAACTCATCAAAGCCTTGTTTCGTCGGGAGGAATTCTGGTTGGTCGCCGAGGTGCCATTTGCCAAACATGCCGGTCCGATAGCCCGCTGTTTTCAAGACTTCCGCGATGGTGATTTCATTGGGATGCAAACCTTTGCGATCGCCAGCCAGCAGCACTCCGAAATTGGAACCCATCGCCATGCCGATTCGCTTGGGATAGCAACCCGTCATCAGCCCCGCTCGTGATGGAGTGCAAACGGGAGCGGCCACGTAGAAACTGGTCAGCCGAGACCCTTCGGTCGCCATCTGATCGATTCGAGGCGTGGCGACGTGTTGACCACCAAAGCAACTGAGGTCGCCATAGCCTTGGTCGTCCGTCAAGATGACAACCAGGTTTGGCTTGGCGGTAGGTTTGTGTTTGGCGTTCGCTGATTCGGCTGCTGTTCTCTGGTGTGTTTCCAACAGAACTTTTGCATCGAACTGGAAGTCGTCCACCGTGATGTGCCCCCAGCCACTTGTTGATTCATCAACGACTTTGAGAAACAACTTTTTGCCGGCATAGGGCGTGAGATCCCAGTTGACGCTTTGCATCACCTCCGAGTTCACCCCGCGGGCCGTCTTCAGTTCTCCTCCATCGACCAGGCACAGCGCGACATAGGTGTTGGGTCCCCTTCCACCTCCGACGCGGAAAGTCATTGGGCCGGGCTCGGCAATGAACTCTGGCGAGACAATCACTCCGGTTTGCTGGTCCGATCCTCGCTCAGCTTCAAGACTGAATTCGAGTGTTGTCAGGTAGTGCTTGCCCTGCTTGTTGTAGTCACTCTTGTTGTTGTTGATGAAGCGATCTCGATTTCCGATTGGATGCCCGAATTTCCCTTCGATGATTCTCCATGGTTCCAGCTTGCCCGATTCGAAGTCCCAGGATGTGTTTCGAGAGCTCGGTGTCACGGGAGTTTTCTTGGCGGGAATGCCGTTTCCTTCTTTCGAGGCAGGTTTCTGTTGCTGCGTTGGCTTCGAAGGGGCGTAGCTTGCCAGCAACGCTTTCATTTCTTTCACGATCAGAGGGTGATCTTGGAACACGTTGGTGGTCTGAGATCGGTCCTTTTCCAAATCGTAAAGCTGAGCGGGCGGAGCATCCTTCTTGATGCGGCCGTTGACGATGTCGCTGTTCTTGTGACCGGAGAACTGAACCGCGGCGGGACCTCCCCAAGCGTGATGCTGGGGTTTGGAACCGTTGAATCCGCCGCTGCCTCGAGCACCGATGTAAAGCCACTTGCCTTTTCGAATCGCCAAGTTGCGCGGTTGGCGTGGTGCGAGGACCAACTCCGTCCGCAAGGGTTCGCTGGGTTCATCCAGCAACGCAGGCAACATGTTGATGCTGTCTTTCTGCTCCGACGATGGCATCTCTTGCTCGGTCAGTGCCGAGAACGTGGCAAACAGGTCGACTTGGCTGATCAGTTGATCGGACTGAGTTCCCGCTTTGATTTTGCCCGGCCATTTCGCGATCAGGGGAACTCGGTGTCCGCCTTCCCAGACGCCGAATTTGAACCCCAGCAATTCGCCATTGGGTTGATGCCCGGCTTTGACCGCATCGCGTCCAGCTCGGTTGAGCATAGCGCCGTTGTCGCTTGTGAAGAGGACGAGTGTGTTTTCAGTCAGGCCATTGTCTTCGAGCGACTTCACGATCTCACCGACCATCCAGTCCAACTCATGGACAAAATCGCCGTAGAGGCCGCACTGGCTGGTGCCCTTGAAACGGGGCGCCGGGGTGAATGGGTGATGAATGTTGGGAGTGGCGAAATACAGAAAGAACGGTTCGTCTTTCTTTTGAGTGATCCAATTCACCGCGCGTTCCGTCAGAAGCGTGCCTGTTTTCTCGTCGTCGTAGATTTCGAGAGCCTTCAGAGCACCGCTGAATCGGTTTGGGCTCTTGATGGACGCTTCTGCAGGAAACGTGGGCGTGGGGGACACGGGTTTGCCGCCGTACACCAACGGATCGCTTGGGTCGTATCCGAAGATGCTGTCATCGTTGACATAGACGTAGGGGCTGCCGCTGTTGACCAATGGCACACCAAAGTAATGATCAAACCCGACGTCCTGAGGTCCCGGCCGCAGTGGCACTTGCCAATCGTTGGGTTCTTCTTTGAATCCCAGATGCCATTTCCCAAGACAGGCTGTTGCGTAGCCTTTGTCCTTGAAGACCTTTCCAATCGTTTGCGTGTTCGTGTCGATGATCAAACCGGAGGTCGTCGGAAGCGGCCCCCAAACTCCTTGCCCGCCCATCGCGCGAACCGGGTACTGTCCCGTCAGCAGCCCGTAGCGTGAAGGCGTGCACACGGCGGATGCGGAGTGGGCGTCGGTGAACCGTCGTCCTTCCGCGGCAAGTTGATCGATATTTGGTGTCGATAGTTTCGTTGCTCCATAGCAACTCAGGTCTCCGTAGCCGAGGTCGTCAACAAAGATCAGAACGACGTTGGGTGGTCGCTCCGCCGCGGCGGATGTTCCGCAGGTGACAAGCATCACCAATGCGGCAGCGCAAAGAGGGATCAGGGATGAATTCATGAGGGGCATTTGCTTGCACGGGGATGAAGTCATGGCTGGAAGGAGTCGGTGCGGAAGGGGTAAGCGGGAAGCTTGGCGGCGTTGATCAGGTTCACTTTGGGTTTGCCCGCGAATGCGTAGCGAACATAGATCGGGTGCGTCAGTTCAGACGAACTCAGGACCACGGTTTGACCGCTCAGCTCGGCAGTTGCAGGAACCCATTTTTGTGAATCGTCTGACAACCAAAATCCGGTGGGGGCTTTTCCATCGAGAGTCCGCAGTCCCTCGGCATGTTCGAAGTGGACCACCAACCGATCATCCAGCACTTCAACGCGTTTCATTTTGGGACCCTCCGCTTCGATGGTCTGGCCCAATGTCTCGCGAGCCGCCAGCAATGCCAGTCGTTGGCCGATAGGAAGCTTGTCTTTGGGATGAATGTTTTTCAGATCACCCAAGTCGATTGTGTTGACGACGGAAGTGTGCGGCAGTTCCAGTGATTGCAACTGCGACTCTCGCATCCAAGCCCACGAGTGAGTGCTCGGATGTTCGGGGCCCATTTGCGGTCCGGTCGGCAGCGGCTTGAAATAGCCAGGCAACATCACGACCAGGAAGTGCATGCCCTCGTTGCCCCACTCCTTTCGGTAACGTTTGACCCATGCCTTCAAGGTGGGGCCATATTTCAGGATGCCCGAGTGACGTGAGAACCAAGGTTCCTTTGACATCCCAAACATCGACTGTGTGTTTCGTTCGCCTTGGTACCACACCAGCCCGCGGCAAGCGTAAGGCACCAACGGATGAATCATCGCGTTGTAAAGAATGTTCGATTGGCGACGCAGGAAGATGTCGTCGGCTCGGCTCCACGGTATCTTGCCATTCAGAATGGAAGCGATCCGATCTTGGGTGGCTGTGTCCGCATCAAACTCGTCCATCATCGTCTTGAAATGTGGCACGGTTTCAGTCATCTCTCGCGGCATCCAAGCTTCGATCGATGAACTGCCCCAACACGACAGAATGATGCCCACCGGAACGTTACCGGCTTGTTCTAAAAAGTGAGCAAACGAAAACGCGACGGCGCTATTGGGCGGTTGCTCCGTCCATTTGCCTTCCAGGCGATCTTGCTCGGTCATCGCGACGGTTCGTTTCACTTCGAAGCATCGAATGTTCTCTGAGGTGGCGGCCAAAGATTGGATTTCAGGAACCGCTGCGGTTGAGAATTGCATGTTGGATTGCCCGGAACAAATCCAGACCTCTCCAACGACAATGTTGGTGAATGAAACCGAGGAGCGGGAGCTTGAGACCTGCAGTGTTTTTGGTTCTGCGCTGGCAGGCATCGGATCCAGTTGCACTTTCCAGGTTCCATCGGCGTTCGCGACGGACTGCTGTTTTTGTCCATCAAACTCCACCGTGATCGCCGTCCCCGGATCAGCCGAGCCCCAAACCGGAACCAGCATCTTTTGTTGCAGCACCGCGTTGTCGGTGAACGGCGATGCGACCGACAATTCGGCCATTGCAGTGGCGGGATACGACAACAGAAAGCATCCGGCGACGATTGCGAGATGCATCAGGTGACTTGGCGAACGGTGCCGCATGGCGGGTGGGTCATTTGACATTGAGTGCCTCGATCCGTTGATGGTCGACTGGTCCGTTGAGGTATCCAAGCTTCGCGAGGAATTGATCTGTCTTGGCCAGCGTGTCGTTGAAACCGCCTCGTTTGGGATTGAAGAACCCGTGTGGTTGGCCTTCGTACAAATGGAGTTCTGTTGGGATGCCCGCAGCAATCATCTTGTCGCGAAAGGCTTCTGCGGTGGCGACAGGAACGTGTTTGTCTTTGTTTCCCAGGAACACAATCGCGGGTGGATCATCCGGCGTGATGTTGTGAGCGGGCGAGATCGCGGGGAACCACTCTTTGATCCGGTCGTAGCCATACCCACCCTCTTTCGCGTTGTCGTAAACCGGGTTGAACAAGACCAACGCGTTCGGTTTGGAAGAGACGGAATGATCTTCTCCCTCGGCTTCAAAGCCTTCGCAGATACCGGTTGCCGCTGCCACATGCCCGCCCGCCGATCCGCCGCCAGCGATGATTTTCTCAGGATCGATGCCCAATCGCTGTGCGTTTTGACGGACCCAGCGGATGGCTGATTTGCCGTCTTCCACGCACGCGTCGGGCGTGACCTTCTGGCGACTCTTGACGCGGTAGTCGGCCACGAAAGCAACAATGCCGCGAGAAGCGAGGTAGCGACTTTGCGGTGCCAATTGAGTCACCGTGCCTCCGTTCCATCCGCCGCCGAAGAAGAACACCGCCGCCGGTCGTTTGTCTTGGGCTGGATCGTGACCTTCCGGGTCGAAACGGTAGATGTGCAGATCGTCGCCGGAAGCGGTCTTGTAAACCTCCGCGGTGGCGCCAGGCATGGCGACTTGTTCGGTCTTCGCCATCGCGGGTGTTGCCATCAGAAGGAACGCGATCAACAGCGGTAATGTCGGTGAGAATTTCATGGGGATGTTTGTTCTTGTGTGCTAATGGGCAGAAGTGGTTCGAATGATTCAGTAATTCACTGTTCCACCTCGCGCCGGTTTTTGTCGTTCGTTTTTCCACCAGTGGTCGGGGCCTTCGGATTCAATTCCCCGCCAGACCTGCAGCAGTTCGTCTTTCATTGCTGCCGTCTTCTCTGGCATCGCTACGGCCAAGTCGTGTTCTTCTTTCCAGTCGGTTTGGATCTCGTAGAGTTGGAACTTCGTGAGCGTTTCGTCGCCAACCAATTTCCAGTCACCGATGCGGAGTGCCACGCGATCGGCAGGGGGCGAAACGTGTGTTCGCCAGAACAGCGGGATCTTCCTCTCGACCGGTTTTCCGTCGAAGGCGGGCAGCATGCTGACACCGTCAATCGTGCGGTCGTCAGGCAGTGGGATGCCGGTGATGTCCAGCACCGTTGCGAAAATGTCCGTGCCGATGACTGGGATGTTGCTGACGGTCCCCGGCGTGATGTGTCCTGGCCAACGAGCGACGCCGGGCACCCGAATGCCGCCTTCGTGGTCGCTGCGTTTGTTGCCTCGCAGTCCGCCCGATGATCCGCCGAAGGCAGGCACGGGACCGTTGTCCGAGGTGAAGAACAGATGTGTGTTGTCGCTGAGTTTCTGCGTATCGAGGGCGTTCATCACCATTCCCAAAGCGTGATCCATTTGGGTGATGTTGCCCATGTACTTGCTGTTTTCGTGTCCTTCATACAAGGACTGAAAACGCGAATCGGTTGCGATGGGGGAATGCGGTTCGTGCACCCAAACCGTCATGGCAAATGGCTTGGACGGATCGTGAATCTCTTTCAGCCAGCGTGCTGCTTCGGCGGCAACCAACTGGGCCGAGTAGCCCTCGAGCTTTCCAACGGGTTCGCCGTTGCGAACAAAGTTGTCGGGGTTCTTGTGGCTGGGGCTGGCGTTGTTTTGAGTGCACATCCAATGATCGAATCCATGTTCGCTTGGATGAGGGAATTCCGGATTGCTGAACTGCTGCCTCGACAGCAAATGCCACTTCCCGACGTGACATGTTTCGTAGCCGACGTCTTTCAGCAACTCCGGAAAGGTGATCTCACTGGCACGCAGGTGGGCCTCGTGATTTCCCGACAAATGACGATAGACGCCGTTTCGATAGGGTGTCCGTCCGGTCAGAATTGCCGAACGCGAAGGTGAGCAGACACCGCAAGCGGAATAGCACTGCGTGAACTTCACGCCTTGAGACGCGAGACGATCAAGATTGGGCGTTTGAATCAGTTCGTGGCCGTAGGTGGCGGAGTCGCCCCAGCCCATGTCGTCGGCGACGAACATCACAAAGTTGGGATGGGCCGCATCAGCAGCGTGTGCACCCGCCAATCCGGACGGCTGCGTGGCCAGCACGCAACCGAACAGGAGTGCCATCGAAATCGAATAGTTCGTCTTCATGTTGGGCAATCAGTTCGGGAGGTGGTCGAGGAAAAACTGCACGGTGCGTTCAACGATGGCATCTCGCGATGGATCGATGTCCGCGTCGACTTTTCGCCAGTTGTGTCCCGCGTTTCGAATGATCATGACTTCGACGGGGGCTTTGATCACGTCCGCTTTTTGTTTCACGTGGTGAGCGTGCTTGACTGGGATGGTTGTGTCTTTGTCGCCTTGGATCATCAACAGCGGCGGGCTGTCGGCACGCAGGAAATTGACCGGACTCATCTCACGATAGAGTTCCAGTTTGTTCGCATCCGATGAATTCGAACCCAGAATGCGAGGTCCAAATCGATCGCGGAAGTCGGCTCGGTCGTCGTGATTGAACAGCTTGGTCTTTTCAAAATCACTGGGCCCGTACCAGGAGACTCCTGCCAGCATTTGGTAAGGCGTTCCCGCCAACGCTTCGTCGCCCGCGAGTGTGTCCGGTGTCGTCAGCAACAGCATTTGTGCGATCTGCCCGCCGGCGGAATCGCCCATGACGAAGAAACGCGTGGGATCGAGCCGAAGCGTTTCGCTGTTCTTTGCCAGATAGCGAACCGCATCCTTCGAGTCGATCACGCAGTCCCGCATCATCACACCACTGTTTGGCTTGCACAGCCGGTAGTTCACCGACGCCACCGCGAATCCGTGATCGAGCAGTTGGTTAAACACGGTTTTGAACGAACCTTTGGCGGCGCCCTGTTTGCTGCCAGCCGCCCATCCGCCTCCATGCGTGTACACGATGACGGGGCAGCGTTCATCGGTAGGCCGTTCGTCGGTTTGCTGTTCACTGGAATCCAGTTTGGCCGGGTAGTAGAGGTCCAGCAGCATTTCTCTTTGCCCAACCGTTTTGTAAACGAGATCGAGTTTGCGTTCTCCTCCGGTGTCCAGAGACGCCGTCTGTTCTTGGCTCAGTTCGTCGATCGAAAGTTTCTTGTCCTGGTTGGTGTCGAGTTTTCGATAGCGATTCCAGGCACGCGAATTTTCGTTCTGTTCCCAGGTTCCGTTGTCGTTCTTGTCGAACTTTTGCATCAGCCGCGTGGCAGCCGCTGTTTGGGCGGGAGGAGCGGCATCGGCCAGGGATGGCAAAAGGAACCAGTGGCTGGCAACGAGCAGGATGGTTCCTGGAATGGGAAGGCGGATCACGGTGGGGCGTCTCCGGGTGAGATGACATGGATGCGTGGTTTACGACCGTCGTTTCATTTCTTCTTTCGTTTGGCCTTCTTGCTCATGAACGGTTGCTTGTTCTGAACCGAAACGTTTCGGTCGAACAGCGTGCTGTGTCGTTGGTAGTCGTTGTACTCCACCGCCTGCGATTTCCACTTCGCGAGCTCTTGGTCGTACCGCGTTCGCATCGCCTCCAGTACGTCCACGCTTGCTGGTTCAGTGGCCAGGTTCACCAGTTCCAACGGGTCGTTTTGCGTGTCAAACAATTCCTCAAAAGGTTCCATTCGCTCGTCGCCGTACCACCAGTACGTGTACCTGTATTGCTTCGTCAGGCAACTCAGACTGTGAGTGGGCAGCGGTCCGAACACGTTGATGAACGACATCTGTTCGTGGCCACCATCTTCTGGATCTTGCAGCAGTCCCAGCAGGCTTTTGCCGTCCATGTTGGATGGGATTGGAAGGCCTGCTAGTTCCAGCATGGTGGGAGCGAAGTCGATGTTGCCGGTCAGTTGCTTGCAGCGGACTTGTTGTCCATTGAGCGGGCTGCGTGGATCGTAGATCATCAGCGGAACTCGGGAAGATTCTTCCATCGGCAACACTTTGGAACCGTAGCCGTGTGAGCCACAGATGTAACCGTTGTCGCTGGTGTAGATCACGACGGTGTTGTCCGCCACGCCTTGAGCTTTCAGTTCGTCGCGAATCATCCCGAGAGCGACGTCGATGGCATAAACCTGTTGATGGTACTTGGCCATCTCGCCGTCGTAGTCGTCGTCATAGTGCCACTCGGAGAAGCGAGGGAATTGCCGACCGAGTTTGCTTTGTGGTGCGAGGTGCTCGCTGTATTCCCGTCCAAAGTTCAATGGTTTGGTGAACTGTTTTCCTGCGTAGACGTGATTGAACCGTGGGTCCGGGGTCGCCGGTTTGTGAGGTGCCTTGAAACTGATTGATAAACAGAACGGTTGGTCTTGCTTCGCCGCTTCGCGAATGACGTCTTTGCCAAACGCGGCATAGGAAAGTGTCGAGTGGGGGTACTGTTTGGCATACTTCCGCATCGACTTGTTCTGTGCAGTCGCGTAGCTCGTTTGGCCAGGCCCGCCGCCCCAGAAGTCGAAGTCGTCTTCACACAAACCTTTGCCATCCACGACCAATCCGAACTTGCCGGCAAAGGCGGTGAGGTAACCGGCATCGCGAAGAAGAACCGGATACGATTTGGCCCACACGTTTTGATGCATGTTGCCGTGTGCGAAATTGCAGCCAGTTTTGTACTCGTACATTCCAGTGAACACGTTGGCCCGACTGGCCATGCAGATCGCGGTGGTGTTGTAGTGCTTGTCGAACAGCACCCCGTCACGGGCGAGTTGATCCATGTTGGGCGTCAGGACGTCTTCGTTCCCATAGCAGCCAACGGAGTAGGTCGATTGGTCGTCGGCGAACAGGAAGAAGATGTTGGGTGCCGCTTCGGCGTTGTTGGTTCCTTTGGGTTCGTCTTGCTGAGCGGACGCGGGAGTACAAAGCGTTCCGCAAACAATCGCGGTCGCAAGCAGAAGGGCTAGGAAGCGATTCATTGAAGCGTTTCTCGGTGAGGTTGGTGTGAGCATGTGCGATCGTTCGGTGCTGATGTCGGAGAAGCAATTGATAGCGGCAGGGCGCGAGCCCTCCGGTGACGTGCCGGGCGGTTAGCGCCGCTCCGCTAAGAAGGACTCATTGAGGAACGGTTTCTTTATCTACAAGTCCGGCCTTTGACACGTCCCAAGGCACGAAGCCAAGACGCAGTGCCGGGGAATCGGGACTCAGTCGGAAGTCGCCGTTGGCGGGATCAACAAACAACGGATCAACGGCCAGGCTCTGCGTGTCGACTCCGTTTTGCCTTTGCTTGTCCAACATTTGCTCACCCAGGGCGGGGTCGCTGGCGCAGTGGTAGATGTTGTGATCGGTGTCCGCGTCCTTGGAACGAGCCAAAGTCCTGCCTCGCCGATCCTCGCTCGTTCGTCCTTTCCCGGGTGGCAATTCGTCAATGAACGTGCAAGTTTCCGAGGACGAGTAGAAAATGTTTCGCTGGATCGTCGCCCCCGTGAGCGGGCCTTCGCGAACCGAGAGGTAGTAACCTCGAGGCGGAGCGATGATGTCGGCCACGATGTTGTTTTCAACACGCGTGTTCAACTTCATCAGGATGCCCTGCGAGGTGCACTTGTAGATCAGGTTCTCAGCGATCAGCGTGTCGCGTTGGCCACCATCGGTGCGAATCGCGGCTTGCATGATCATCGGGGCAACGAGGTGATGAATGTAGTTGCGGCGGATCACGTTTCCCGCACCTGCCCCGCGAACGTAGACCGCGTTGCCGTCGCCGAGCATTTCCATCGCGTGATGAATCTCGTTGTGTTCGATCTGGTTGTCGTGCGTGTGCAGGTAGGGAAGCACGTCCTGAAGCCTGGGTTGCTTCGGCAGGGATGCGATTTCATGCCGACGGATGGTTCGTCCGAGTTCTCTGCCTTGGCGTCGGAAGAAGTCCGTCATGCAACCGGAAAGGATGATTCCGGTGTAAGGAGTGTTGTGGACAAGATTGTTCGAGACACGGTTTTCGCCGCTCTGCCAAATCATGATCCCGGGCGAGTGCGAGTAGATCCGGCCGGTGTGATGAATGTGGTTGTCGAAGACGACGTTTTTGCCATTCACATCTTTCGTGCCGGGACCGTAACCGCACAACAGAATGCCGGCACCGCCCATGTGCTCGATCACGTTGCTGTCAATCGCGTTGTATCGCCCGTGCAGGTCGACACGAATCGCGGATCCACCGCTGTGAGCAAAGTGGCATTGCTGGATTCTGCAATGTTCTGTTCCTCGCAACCGGACCAGCGCGTTGGCTTTGTCGTGCATGTCCCAGTCGTGCTGCAATCCCGCATCGTCGGGAGCAATGCTGAACCGTTCGCCGTGCATGAAAGTCAGACCACGCAAGCAGAGGTTCGTCACTGGAATGTCTCGCGGGCCTTCTTTGTCAATCTTGCCTTGGATGCGGATCAGTTCCTTCAGCCTTGGGGCCAAGATTGGCGAATCGTTTCGTGGCCAAAGATAGAGTTTGCCAGTTTGGGTATTGAGAGCCCATTCGCCTGGCTCGTCGAGTTCCTCCAGGGCATTTTCCACCCAGCACGAGTTGGTTGTTTTGAGGAAGTGCAGCGGGTTCATCGCATAGGTCGCGTCGATCGACGTTCGGGCGATCTGCTTCTTCTCGTTCACGGATTTCAGCGGCAGGATGTTCACGATCCACGCATGATGCGGACGAACAACGATCTCGATGTCTTCGACGTTGGGCCAGTCCTTCAGGAGACCCGCCGGAAAATGAAGCTCGTTGCGACTGCCACCTTTCAGCGGAATGAAGCCTTGCGATCGGGCTCGCGGGAGCATGCCTTCTGCATCGAAGAGTGTGTGGAACCGGCCGGAAACATTGGCCACTTGCACCTTGCCAAAAGCTTTATCCGGCAGACCGGGCGGGGCCGTCGTGACCGGTTGCCAGTCCGTGATTGCTTGGCCGGAACTGAACACCGGCGTTTCGCCTGGGTAAGCCGCGTAGGTGACTTTGGCGTCACGGTGTCCTGAATCCTGCAGTCCGAAGCCCACGGTTTCTGTCAGGCGATAGGTGCCGCCTCGCACGAGAACCAGGACGTCGCCCGCGCGGTCCGGGGCCGATTCGCGGACCGCATCGCGTGCTCGCTGAAGCGTGGCAAACGGTCCGTCAGTTCCAGTTCCGTTTGGCTGCGTAATCTTTCCCGACCAATCGTCATCGCCTGCGGGTGAAACGTAAAAATCAGCGGTCGGTTCGGCGGCATGGCTGACACCAACTGTGATCGATACCGCAAGCACGATTACGGCGCAGAGATTGATCGGACGCAGTTTGCTCATACGACGAATGTTGCGGCGATTGAGACCGGCGAGCGATGCCACAGTGAGATCTCCATGATATCGTGGGGGTTGGATGCGTTGATTCGGTGCCTACCAGGTAGGCAAAACTGATTGGGCAAACGATGGAAGCCGTTTGGGCGTTGGCTCCGGTTGCGTTTGGGAACCGTGGCTAATGCCAACCGGCTTAATGCCCAAAGACTCTTGATTGCTTGCCAAGTTGCTTGCCAACCGAATGTTTGCGACACGGCCGGTCAAGCAGTATAGTGGCGAGGACGGTTGCGTTAGAGGTGAAAGCACCTTTCACTTTGCGTCTTCTTCAGGAACATCTGCGACACCCTATGGCGACAGGCCCAACGGATAGCAGGCTTGTGGCCCTGCTCATTGAGTCCTCACGAGCCTATGGCCGAGGGCTCTTGCGCGGGATTGCGGCGTACGCTCAGGAACAAAGCCATTGGTCGCTCCGGCATCAGGAGATGGCAATCAATGCCGATCCGCCATCCTGGCTTTCCAATTGGCGTGGGGACGGTGTCCTCGTTCGCGCTGAGACTCAGAAGATGGTTCGGGCCATCCAGGATTTAGGATTGCCGGTGATCGATCTGCGTTGCTGGCGTTCAGCGGGCCAGTTTCCTGGCTTTGATACCGAACCGGCATCGGTGGTGAAACTTGCGGTCGATCACTTGCGAGATCGCGGCTTCACGCGGTTTGGATTTTGTGGTTTTGGCGGAGCGAACTACTCCGATCGTCGGCTCACCGAGATGCAACAGTATGTGCGGTCGTTGGGGCACGACGTCGTTTCTTACATGTCGCCAGGCACGGTTCACGCCACGACCTTTGATGCGGAACAGAGCGGTATGCTCGACCAGAAAGGTTTGGAGCGTTGGCTGAATTCACTCGAGACACCCGTTGGCGTTCTAGCTTGCAACGACATTCGCGCGCAACAGTTGCTGAACGCTTGCCACCACAGACAAATCCATGTCCCGGATGAGATCGCAATCGTCGGTGTCGACAACGACGATGTGATCTGTCCGCTGTGTTCTCCACCACTGACAAGCGTTGAACCCAACACGCACCGCATCGGGTACCAGGCCGCGTCGTTGCTGGAAACCATGATGGACGGAGAAGCCGTTCCCGCCGACGTCACTTTGGTTCCCGCCCGACGCATTGTCGTTCGCGGTTCGACGGACTCGATTCCGGTCGACGATGCGGAGTTCACAAAGGCCTACCGCTTCATTCGCGAAAACGCTTGCCGTGGTGTGTCGGTGCAAGACGTAGCGGATGCGGTTCCGATGTCCCGACGTTCGCTTGAACGCAGAATGCGAATGTATTTGAAGCAATCACCTTCGGATCTGATTGCCACAATTCGCTTGACTCGAATCAAAGAACTACTTGAGACCACATCTCAGCCGATCAAAAAGATTGCCCGGCTGACGGGATTCAATTACGACGAACACATGGCGAAGTTCTTCAAGAAACTAACCGGGGTGCCTCCAGGTCAATACCGTCGAAGGCATCGCCTGGAGTCGATCGCGGACCATGAACCCGATCACTAGTTTTCTATTCTGCCGCTGGCTCTTCGTCGTAGTCGGCGCTCGAATTGGTGGCGGCCAATTCAGCCTCGTACTTTGCCAAGTCGTCGGCGGTGGCACCTTCGGTCGCGAGTCCATTTTGGTCGGACCCGCCGCAACCTGACAAGACGCAGGCGAAGAACAGGACCAACAGGCATTTGAGTGCAGACATCATCATTGGGTTCTCTTGTGTGCTTCGTGTACGAAAAAGAATGCATCGGACCGCCCAACCAAAGCCAAGCGGTCCGAAGAGGGAATTGCATCGAACAAGCGTCAGAATTCTTCCGTTGTTTCTTTGGAAGCACGTGTTCCAAGAGCGCCCCACAATCCATAGGGACTCGCCGAGCCGGGCACATTGTTTTGCCAAATGTTTTGCGCATTTGAATTGCCGGCTTCGATGGAATCAGTCACGAACCGAACGGCTCCATCACCCATCAAAACGTGAGCACCGCCTTGGTGCCGGCTGGAGACGGTTGCGACTAAGGTTGTGCCCAACGCGTTGTACCGACCACATGCTTCTCGGTTGGGAGGCAAGATCGTGAGGACGCCTGACATCAACGGCAGGTAGTCGGCCCAGCGGTGGCCGCGAGCAAAGTTGCGTCGATTTTGTTGTTGGAACTCCGGCAGCCAGAATTGCGGCCGCTCAGGATCGACGTAGCCGCGGTCGGTGCAGATGTTGGGGTTTTGACGCAAGGCGGCGAGGCCAAAGGGACCTGAGTTGCCACCGTTGGTCGCGACGCTGTTGCCCCGCTTATCACCGTCTTGCAATGCCGTGATCATCTCGCCCATCGCGATGGTATTGGACAAACCGTCGAGCGTGTCACGGAACTTGGAATCCTGCAAAGGCATGAAGAATCCACGGTGTGCATCGCGAGCTTGCCGTGCGCGACCGTTGGTGATTGTTGCACGGTTGTTGCTGTAAGGCCCGTAGTGCAATTGCCAAATTGAATCACCCAAACACGCGCCATAGTTGGTCCGGCCCAACGCGGGCAAACCACGACCAGGATCGCTCGGGCAACGGAAGGTTGGGATCTCGTTGACCCAAGGCATGTACTGAATTTGATCTGGGGTGGGGCCCATCGCAGGCCACGGCGGCGACTGAACTGCGCCGTCGGTGCGTTGAGTGCTGGGGTTGGAGATCTGTTCCCATAAACCTTGTTGTTCAATGTATGGCAACATCGGAACCAAGGCACTCAAACGCATGCGGTTGCCTGTGGTGGATGTCTTGTACCAGGCGTCCGGCGGCTCCGGGTTTGTTCCCGCACCGTGTGTTGGGACCTGATTGAACGCCGCGTGATAGTTGTGGATTGCCAATCCCATCTGTTTGAAGTTGTTGCTGCAACTCATTCGTCGGGCAGCCTCCCGAGCGGCTTGCACGGCAGGAAGAAGCAATCCCACCAGCACGCCAATGATTGCGATGACGACGAGAAGTTCTACCAACGTAAAACCGCGTCGACGGTTTGAGTTCGTCATACCGATCCCCTGCTTGAATGCGTTCAATGAATAGCAGTCTGGCAATTGTTGATTGGCAAGAATGCGTTTGGTCTGATGCGACCTCAACGCATTCCATGCTTTCAATTGCTCGGTCCAATGACCTTCGGCGAGTGCCGATGACTGAGAAGACATCGTGAAAGCTATCGCTATTCGAAATGTCAAACAATGAATTTCCGCGCCCCTCTTATGACGTATTGCGACAGGCAGTGGCGGGGGTGCTTTCAGTGCGGCAAAACAAGGTGGTCATGTGCGCCATCGGCTGCGACTTCTGACTGTTCATTGTGAGCATTGCTTGGGGGCGTTGTCTCGCGGCCGTTGTCTCACGGGCGTTGCGAGTGCATCCAATCACGTCCTTTCCATCCGGCAAACTTTCGCGATCTCGATCGATCACAGTCAGCGAAACCAACCAAGCCCAACCGTCCATTCGGACTTAGCGACTCGCTCGTGCGTTTTGGGCTCTGTTCGCAAACTTTCATTCCGCTGCGCCGTTGGATTGACGTCACGCAGGGGGGCGGCTTCAATTTAAGCGGCACGGATGGGTGCTGAACGAGCTTTGCATAGGCGGTTATGCGAGGATGCTTTGGGAAATGGTCGAGCGCAAATTGTATGATGAACCCGGATTGTCCCCTCGTTATCGCCACCGGAGCATCTTCGAGTGGCTCGGAAGCGTTTCTTGAGCTGCTTCGTGGGTTGGGGGATCCGCTCAATTTGGCGATTCTTTTCTCGCCAGAATTGGCCCAACCAGCCACTGCGACGCAATCATGAACGAGCGAGAAGATGAACTCGAATCAGGTGACGAGGTCGCAGTCACCGTCACGGAAATCGCTGAACTCCGGCGCAGCCAAGAGTTGTTTCAATTGTTGGTGGAGGTGTCGTCACAGATCGTTTGGATCACCGACGACAGTGGCACCGTCATCGAGGACTCTCCCAGTTGGCGTTCGTTCACCGGGCAAACGGTTGAACAGTGGATGGGCCTAGGATGGCTCGAAGCACTGCATCCTGACGATCGCGAGCCAACGATCGCGTCGTGGAAAGAATCAATTCGCGACAGCACTTCTTTCACCATGGAGTATCGACTGCGTCGGCATGACGGGCACTACATTTGGATGCAAGTTCGAGCCGTGCCTCAGCGAAAGGCGGATGGCTCGATCGATCGTTGGGTCGGGATGAACTCGGACATCAGCGATCGAAAGCAGCATCAAGCGGAGGCGGCTGAGCGTGAGGCGCACTTGCGACGCGTCATCAATCATCAACTGGGTTTGGTTGGTGTGATCGATCGCGACGGAATCTTGGTGGAAGTCGATGATCGAAGTTTGGAGATCGCCAAAGTCGCACGCAAAGACGTGATTGGCAAACACTTCGCGGAAGCGCCGTGGTGGACGTACGACCCGAAGGTTGCCAGCAAGGTGCGAGAAGCGATGCAGCGGGCGTTCGCTGGTGAGGTGGTCCGATTTGACGTGTCGCTGTTTGCTTATGGAGACGAAGGCGTCCGGATTGATTTCATGATCGCTCCGGTCGTGAATGACTCGGGTGAAGTCGATTACCTGATTCCTTCGGGGATCGACATTCGTGATCGGCATCGTGCTGAGGTGGAACTCAAACGCGCCGCGGCTCGACTCGACAAGTCCATGGCTTTCGCGGGCATCGCGCCATGGGGTTGGGATCCAAGCGAACAACAATTAATCTTCGACGCACCACTGAAACGAATGTGGGGATTCGAGGAAGACGAGGAGGTCTCGCTCTCAGAATTCACTAACCGAATTTCGCCAAGCCATCGCGAGCGAGTTGTTTCAGCGATCACGGACGCACTGAGGAATTTTTCCAGCTACCGCGAGGACTACACGATCGATTTGCCCTCCGGCAATCAACGCTGGATTCGTGCGATTGGGCAAGCGGTCGATGATGGGAACGGAAAGATCGGAGACTTCTTTGGTGTCACGATGGACGTCACGGCCGATCTGCGTCGGCAGGTCAAGGCGCGGGTGCGTTCGGAGTTGCTGGAACAACTCAGTGAGTTGACGGATCCGGAAGCGATTATGCAACTGGCGACGCAGCGCATTCGAAAACACTTCTCCGCGTCACGTTGCTACTTGGCCTACATCCGACTGGACGCTCAGACGACGGAAGTGTTCCACGAATCGCACGACGAACATCTGTCACCAATCGTCGGGACTCATCAGATCAAAGATTTTCTGAATGATGATGAGATGCGAGAAATTGAATCCGGCAAACCGATCCGAATCGATGACATCGGTCATTCGGGGCGAAGTGCCGAGAAGATTCAACAATTTGTGCACTTGGGAATCGCGGCGGTCACGCAAGGTTCTTTCGAAGCAACAAAGACACTGCATCGAACGTTGTTTGTTACCAAGGACAAACCGTACCGCTGGCGCGATGACGAGGTTCGCTTCTTGGACAATTTGACCGAGATGGTTTATTTGCGGATCGAGCGCGCGGAGTCGCAACTCGAACTCGAGCAAGCACGCGCGATGGCCGAAGCGGCCAGTCAATCCAAGAGTGCGTTTGTTGCGAATATGTCGCACGAGATTCGCACTCCGATGACGGCGATCTTGGGATACACTGATCTGGTTCGCGACATGGTCGTGGATCCCGATGCTATCGAGCATTTGGAAACGATTCGTCGAAACGGCGACTATTTGCTGGAACTCATCAACGACATTTTGGATTTGTCGAAGATTGAAGCTGGCAAGTTGGAGGTCAACTACGAGCGATTCGAGCCAGCGAGACTGATGGAAGATGTTCGCAGCATCATGGAGGTGCGTGCGAAGGAAGGAGGCCTGTCATTGGGAATCGAGTATGACGGTTTGCTTCCCAAAGTGATTGAATCCGATGGCAAGCGTTTGAAGCAAATCCTGATCAATCTGGTTGGCAACGCGATCAAGTTCACCAAAGCGGGGCAGGTTCAAATCCGTATTCAGTTCGACAAATTGCTGCACATCGACATTGTGGACACTGGCATTGGGATGAGCGACGAACAACAGAAACGATTGTTCAAACCGTTCTCGCAGGGCGATGCCAGCGTGACGAGAACCTTCGGCGGAACGGGCCTGGGCTTGGCGATCAGCAAACGTTTGACCGAGATGCTTGGTGGCACGATCGTCGCCAGCAGCACGGAAGGCGTTGGCAGTACATTCACCGTCTCGATTGCAGTGGGCGATTTGAGCGATGTCGAAATGGTGGACTACTCCCGAGAATTCGACCATGGCTACGCGCTCGCGAGTTTACCAAAGGAAGCTTCGGGAACTGGCATCAACCGGTTGGCGGATGATGAGAAACCGTTAGGTTGCCACGTGCTCGTCGTCGACGATCGCCGAGACATTCGATTCCTCAGCCGGACACTGCTGACCAAAGCGGGGGCGACGGTGGATGAGTGCGAGGACGGGCAAGTTGCCGTGGATTACATGACTGACCGTTTGGGCAAGGAAGATTGTCCCGATTTGATCCTGCTGGACATGCAAATGCCCAACCTGGATGGCTACGAAACCGCTCGAACGCTTCGCAAACTTGGCTATTCAGGGTGGATCATCGCGCTCACCGCCGATGCCATGCAGGGTGACATGAATGAATGCTTGGAAGCGGGATGCAACGACTATCTTTCAAAGCCGATCGACTCGAATCGAATGATTGAATTGATCGCCCAATTCACACAACCGAAATCTGACCAAGTCGAAAGCAAAGGCAATTGACGTCATGACGACGCAGAACTCCCCGACGAAGATCAGCACGGGCAACCCGCCTCTGGATGATATCCTGCACGGGGGACTGACCGCCGATCGGCTGTACCTCGTCGAAGGCATGCCCGGTACCGGTAAAACGACACTGGCTTTGCAGTTTCTGTTGGAAGGTGCTCGCAAGGGCGAAACCGGGCTTTACGTCACCCTCTCGGAAACCAAGCAAGAACTGGAGGGCGTCGCGGTATCGCATGGTTGGTCACTCGAAAACATCGACATCTACGAATTGGTCGATACGAAGGCGGTCGAGGATGCGCGTTTGCAGTACACGATGTTCGAGCCATCGGAGATCGAACTCAGCACCACGGTCGACGGGGTTTTAGAACGAGTCAACAAACTGCAACCGAAACGAGTCGTCTTCGATTCGCTCTCCGAGATGCGTTTGTTGTCGCAAGGATCGCTGCGATATCGACGGCAAATTTTGGCTCTCAAGCAATTTTTCGTCGGTCGTGGATGCACGGTGCTGTTGCTGGACGATTACTCCGGAGTGGATGACCAGCATCTGCAGAGCATCGCCCACGGCGTCATTCGGTTGGAACACTTGCTTTCAGACTACGGTGGGGAAAGACGCAGGTTGCGGATCTTGAAACATCGTGGCTCCAGCTTCATTGGCGGGGCACATGATTTGCGGATCGTGCGTGGCGGATTGAAGGTCTTTCCTCGTGAGTCAGCTGACCAACCCAGCGAGAACACTGAGACGCATTTGGTTGACAGTGGCAACAAAGAATTCGATGCATTGCTCGGCGGTGGTCTGAATGCGGGGACCAGTGCTCTGTTGCTGGGGCCGGCTGGAGTCGGGAAGTCGTCGATGGCGTTGCAATTCGCGATCGCAGCGGCGGAACGAAACGAACGAGCCGTGCTGTTTCAGTTCGAAGAAAGCGTGCAGTCGTTGTATGTCCGCGCCGAAGGACTTGGTTTCGACTTGCAGACGCACGTCGACAATGGACTGATCCAAATCATCAACTTGGTGCCGGGCGAAATCACCCCCAGCGAATTCGCTTGCCTGGTTCGAGAATCAGTCGAAACGGATGATCAGGGCCGCCAGGTCGGGATCGTTGCGATCGACAGTATCAATGGTTACTTGAACTCGATGCCTCACGAGAAGTTCCTGATCATCCAAATGCACGAGTTGCTTCAGTACCTCGGCAAACGCGGCATTTTGACGTTGGCCGTTGTGGCTCAGCACGGGATGTTGGGGCAAGCGATGGGGACGCCGGTGGATGCCAGCTATCTGGCTGACTCGGTGGTGCTGTTCCGCTACTTCGAAGCCCAAGGAGAGATTCGCCAAGCGATTTCGGTCATCAAGAAACGCACTGGACGACACGAGCGAACGATTCGCGAATTTAAACTCAGTAATCGCGGAGTCGAGATTGGTCCTCCACTGACGAAGTTCCGCGGCATTTTGACGGGGGTGCCCGAGTTCAATGGCGAGAATGATTCTCTGATCGACAGGGAAGGCCGGTCGAGCTAATGGAGTCTCTCCGGAAAGCCGTCATCGCGGACGAACTGGCCGAAGCTGCTGCCGAACAAGACAGCAACAATCAGCGTGTCGTTGCATTTGCACCAACGCCGCAGGACGCCAGGCTGTGCGCCAAAATTTTGACCGAGAATGATGTCTCGGTTTGTTGCTGCGAAACGATCGACTCCTTTGCCGAGACACTTTTGAAAGGCGCTGGAATCGCCCTGATCGCACAGGAACATCTTACCGACGACGCCATCGCGCAGTTGAAGATCACTCTCGACCAGCAACCGACTTGGTCCGAAGTGCCGATCCTGGTTCTGCTACAAGCGGGCGATCCAGGCTCGAAGCAGCTGAAGCGGATTCTCTCGCTCGAACACGTCACGTTGATCAACCGACCGCTGCGGATCGCGGTGTTCATCAACACGGTGCAAGCCAAGCTGCGCGATCGATTGCGGCAGTTCGAGGTGCGCGATCTGCTGCTCGAAAAAGATCGCACGCAAACGCAGCTCCGTCGCGAGGCCCGGCGTTTGGACATGGCCGTTCAAGCCGGTGGAATGGCACCTTGGGAGTGGAGCAAGACGCATGTATATTGGTCCGACGCCTTTCGGCGGTTGCATGGCTTCGGCAAAGACGTTCAACCCAGCGAGTCGGCGATGTTCGCTTCGATCGTGGAAGAAGAACGAGACGAGATTGCCCGGCAGTGGTCCGAGGCGATCGAGCAAAACGTGGCCTTCCGCAGTGAATTTCGGATCAATCATCCCAAACGCGGCGAGCGTTGGTTGGTGGCAGTCGGCGAACCGATCAAGTCCAAGTCCGGCAAAACGCTGCGTTACACCGGTTTGCAGTGGGACATCACGGAACGCAAAACCTCTGAGATGGAACTGCGTCAGTCGCACGAAACCTTCCAGCGATTGATCACCGAGAACCCGCAAGGTTTGTATGTTGTCGACGCGGATTTTTGTGTCCGCTATGTCAGCGCCGGGGCACGCAGCGTGTTCGTCAATGTGGATCCATTGATCGGCAGACCGTTCGACGAAGCAATGAATACGATCTGGCCGAAGTCTTTCGCTGACGAAGCGATCAGGCATTTTCGACACACGCTCGATACCGGGGAGCCCTATGTCGCGCCACCGTTGGTTGAACAGCGAGCGGACACGAGCGAGACGGAAGCTTACGATTGGTCGATCGAGCGAATTGTCTTGCCCGACAACCGATTCGGTGTGGTCTGTCACTTCTACAACAACACACGGCGTCAGCAATCGGTGGACTTGCTCCGAGAGAGCGAACGATACTTTCGCGAAATCGCGGACGCTTCACCAGCGATGCTGTGGGTCACTGACAAGAACCACATGTGCACGTTCTTGTCAAAGAACTGGTACGACACGACCGGGCAGACCCAAGAAGAAGGCATGGGACTCGGCTGGACCAACGCGACTCATCCAGACGATCACGAACGCGTCGGTCAAGAGTTCTTGGGCGCGGCGGAGGCACACGAACCGTTCTCGTCGGAGTATCGATTGCAACGGGCCGATGGGAGCTATCGTTGGGCCGTTGACGTTGGTCGGCCTCGTTTCGATTCCGAAGGAACGTTCGCGGGCTACACGGGGTATGTCATTGACGTCGATGATCGCAAAGCGTTTGAGCAGTCGCTCGAACAGGCCAAGGTGGTGGCGGAAAATGCCAATCGATCTCGTGGCGAATTCCTGGCAAACATGTCGCATGAGATCCGGACGCCCATGGCGGCAATCCTCGGGCACGCTGACATTTTGAAGGACCATTTGAAGGATCCCGACAACATTCAGGTTGTCGAAACGATTCGTCGCAATGGCAACTTCTTGTTGAACATCATCAACGACATTTTGGACTTGTCCAAAATCGATTCAGGAAAGATGCAGCTCGAGACCGAACGGGTGCGACCAGACGGTTTGCTGGCCGAAGTGCGTTCGTTGATGGATGTGCGAGCGTCGGAGAAACATCTGCCACTGAAGATTGAATTCGATGGGCCGATCCCGGATTTGATCGAAACCGACGCGGTCAGGCTCCGGCAAATCCTTCTGAATCTGGTCGGCAATGCGATCAAGTTCACGGACAGCGGCGAGGTCAAAATTCTGGTGAGCTACGACGGGCCGGATGGACAGGACTACGACAAAGCCGGTCTGGAGTTGGCGAAGTCTCCATCTCGTAAGGCCAGCAATTGCCGTTTGATTTTTGAGATCGTTGACACGGGCATCGGAATCAAGCCCGAAGATCAATCCTCTTTGTTCGAGCCGTTTGTTCAAGCGGACAGCACGTCGACCCGTTCCTTTGGTGGGACCGGACTGGGGCTCGCCATTTGCCGACGGTTGGCTCATGCGCTGGGCGGAGACGTCTCTGTGGAAAGCACCTACGGACGCGGCAGCAAATTCACGCTGGTGATCGAAGCCGTCTCGTCCGGGCGGTTGGTGGAGCCGAACCTGTTGATCGATGTCTCCGCGGAGAAGATCAAAGAAGACATCCAACTCTCTGCCAACATCTTGGTCGTCGATGACCGTCGTGACATCCGTTATCTCGCTCAGCACTTCATCGAAAAGGCCGGTGGGACGGTCATCACGGCCACCAACGGACGGGAAGCCATCGATGTGGTTTGTGGCGAATCCAGGTCCGACGTTGACTTGATCGTGATGGACATGCAGATGCCGGTCATGGACGGGTACGAAGCTGCCGCGGAACTGCGTCGGTTGGGCTGCGAACTGCCGATCGTCGCGCTGACCGCCAATGCGATGAAGAGCGATCGAGACGAATGTTTGGCGGCCGGCTGCACGGACTACACCACCAAACCGCTCGATAGTCAGAAGCTGATCGCAATGATCGATCGATTGACCAGGTCGTAGCCTCTGCCTCGTGGAACAGGGGCAGTTTGGCCAACCCCAATCCTGCTCAAAAGACGAAATCTCGCGAAGGGTTGGGGGTTGCTATCTGATTGAGGAAGAGCATCTTCGACAATACGACCCGCGTGGTCGACTGAGGCCCTCAGTCGACAAAGAAGAAGCGATGGGCCTCTTCATGGCCGTCCCATTCGACTTGGAACCTGAGCTTCTGGATGATCTGCGAGTTGGTCCGACTCAAGGGCCTGAGTCGGCTAGTGCGCCTGCAAAGGCGATTGAATTGTCAGGTGAAAGTCCTGATTGGGGAATTCGTTACCGCCCCGTAGCTGATGGTAACTGCGTTTTCAACAGAAAGGGTGGAGAGCAACCAAAAGCGAATGAGCAGTCCGTAAC
>NZ_NIZW01000048.1 GCF_002727185.1 Rhodopirellula bahusiensis | reverse complement strand
TTGAACGGAACACCTTAATAGCGGCCATTGCAAGCGTCAGTACACTCAGGCCAAAAAGAACCGTTTCCTTGAATGAAAACGCGTTGATGTTCTTTTGCCTTCGAAGACTGTCCGGTATCACCAACGTGCCATTTGTTCCGCTCACTTGATCAATGAGCGTCTCGTAAGCGACGATGTCTGCGTATGATGTGAGGGTTATGCCTACGAAATTTGTCGCAATTACGAGGAAAAGTCCAAAGGATATTCCCGACCAGCACACGAAATGAATGAAGCGATTGATTTCACTTCGGAGTGTGCCCTCAACAAGTTCGTTGGTATCCAACAAAGATTGTTTGTAAGAACCCTCGTCAGTCAGGGCGGCTGCCTTCGTCAAACGGCGGCTGAGATATCCGATCGAGCGGACGCATGAAAAGCACTGCCGGGTCAGCATGAAACAGATCCCAAACGCAGCCGTAGCAAACGAGAGCATCGCAAAACGGGCAAGAGGGAGAGCTGGCATTTCACTAGTTGCAGACATGCCGATGACAAGAAGACTTGGTGCCAGTGCTGCCAACATCGCCCAACATGTTGCCCGAAGAGGGCCCATGTTGAATTGGGTAGACAAAATGTTTCGTGCGGCAAAATCGAACGGCTTTCCTGTCAAACGATTGATAGGTGGTGGTGCCGTTTGCGTCTTAGCCTTGTTGCTCAAGATTGCCCGCCCCTAGTTGCCCAGTGTATACGCAAAACGGGGTATTCTACGGATATCCAGGTGGGGGTGCAATGATAGGGATCCTAAGTTGCGGCGACCGTCAAGCAAATTTCCAGAGATGGCTGGGGCGGCCTTGAGCGGTTGCAGACTACGTGCTGCTTGCCGATATGGAGGAGCAGTACGGGATTTCTAAAGAGGAGTGCATTCGGCGGCTGATTTTGAAACACCCATTGGGTCAGGATTCGTAGGATCAACCAAGCCCAGTCCATTTGAACTAAACTCGATATTCTTCCCGACGCTCAGCGGCAACTTTGGCTCTTCACCCTGGTCACAGGCAGTCGGTTGATTTCGACTTCTTCCAAGTACGTAACCGCTCATTTTAATTACCAGCTTGCTTAGCCGGTCCCGCGTCCCTAAGATCTGCGTTAAGGGCGGTGGGTATAACCCAAGTCGCGATCCACTTGACTTGTTTGATGACGTTTAGGCTGGCGTCGTCATCGCCTAAGTTCAGTCTGCATAACTTCTTCAAGACCCGTGCTGGAATAGACTGATGACTCGAAAAAGATTGATTTGTACCGTTGCCATCTTTTCGCTTTGCTTTATCAACGAAGCGAAAGGTCAGCAATCCTATCCATTCTTGAACCCCGATCCCGGCCCTGTGCTGCACGCGCCCGACGCTAACGGCGAAAGCAATTTTCTCGGTGTCACTTGCAAAATAGACCCAGCGAAGTCGCCGGATTACACAAACATGCTTTTTCCAAATCCGTTGCTGCGGGATCCATACACTCACCCTGGGACCAATCAAATAGTCGGTTTCCTGAACGTTGGTTGCAGTTACGTACTCGGTCCCAGCGCTTCATTTGACAACGCGACTCTTCCCGCAAATTGGGGGTACACCTACAGCGTCCACGAAGGCGAACATACATATAAATACTACGGCGTTCATTCAGACCCACTATGGGGAACTAATCAGACAACAGACGATTGGGAGTTTGAGGCAATTTGGGAGTTTGAGTTTCGCATGGTGAGGTACAAGACCTGGGGAGCTGAGGTCGGAGTGACGCATCACTGGACTGACCCATATTCGAATCAACAAATGGAGTGGGCTCATGTCCAATCGGGCTATGACTTCATGACCGGTTTCGGCGAGAGTCAATTCTGGGATGTGGTGACAGAGTAACGGATGTCTTGGTTGAAGAGAAATAGCGGGACATATTGGAAAATTACCGAGCATGCTTTCGCTTTGAAAATAGTATTTGTCGGGATTTAAAAGTTCTCGGACTGCACCCACCGGAAAAATCTTAGAGGATTTATAATGAAAACCGCTTGTTCATTGATCCATTTTGCCATTTTGGGAAGTGCAATTGCTCTTTCTCAGACGGCATTTTCCCAAGACGCGGCATCTTCATTACCTGACTTACCATTGGTACCTCCAGAAGTGCTAAAGCTTGAAATGCTGGAAGACAGTTGGCACTCTCGTCCGGTCCGAAGTTTCGGGGTGGGAACATTAGACGCAGACATGTCGCTTGGGCAAATGGTGGCGCAAGTCTACAGCCGAGCTTACGAGCTTGACCGATCGATAGGTCTTGAGAAAATACTTCTGACAAAGTTTGAAGACCACGCAGATGCGATCGGTGCAGCATTCACTGAGCGGCGAGATGCGCGCAGTACCGACAAGGAGATTTTTAGACTCGTCGACCAGTCCCGCTCGGCTAGTAAAAAAAGGTTCCTCGCATCGGTGATTGAAGGAGAAAAGGAGAGGACAAAAGATTTTTCGGAAGAGATAACGCGAATCTTGGACCCCGAAGAGCTGGAAGTTTTGGTAGGTGATTTAGTCAAATTGCATCGATTCGATGCATTTAAAATTACGTTTGTCTCTGATTCTTTTGGTCTGACACCGTCCCAGGTGTCCGAAATCTCGAAAATTGGTCGTACTCTGGCAACTAATATTTTCAAACTGGACCCCATGGAAGTGAATGACGCCGGTCGCCGTCTCGCGGCTCAATCCTTTTTACAGCGATTCCGGACAATGGAGTCTGAACAGATTCGACGGTATTTCGAGTGTTTGGAACAACTTGAAAAAGGTGCGAATATTTCGGAGGTCGGCGAATTCTACCCAGAAGGTTTTGGACCACTTATTGAGGATCTTTACGATAGCAAAGTTCGTGAAGGGGCAGATGCCGCGACCGAATAAATGAATCATTGTTGGTTCCTTGGGAGGGGGAAACAAAATTGAAATTCAGTTTGTCTCCCTGTTGGATATAGCGGAGAACCCCGGTGGACTTTTAGAATCCAGATTGTCCATTTTCGGGTTCACCACTATCCGTACCGGATTGTGTACGCAGGGCTGCGGTCCAGGTCTTCATGTCCCCGGATATACCGCAAGGTTGTCCGGGGATCTTTGTGGCCCAGCCACTTTTGAATTGCGATTAACGGCACACCGGCTTTGTCCGCTTCGGTAGCTGCCGTCACGCGGAGCGAGTGAACACTGACGGCTTCGTCGATGCCGACCTCTCGGCAGTATCTCTTGATCAGTTCCTGAATCGAACGGACTGAAAGTCGTTTGCGAGCAAACCCGTCTCTTCCAGCCCCGCGCGCCGAGTTGCCTGGGCGAAAGAGGGGACCCCGGCGATCGCTTTCAATGTCGGCCAGTTCGATCCAAGCGTTCACTGGTGTCGCGGCGATCGGTGGCAACACGCCTTTCCGGATCTCGTTGCCTTTCCCCTTGATCCGAATGATGGTGTGTTCACCATCGCGAGCAATGTTCCCAACGTTGATGTGATGAAGTTCATCGACACGCAAAGCCATGTAGGCGAATACGGCAAGAATCGCTCGGTCGCGGATGCCGGCAGGCGTTTCCTCATCTGGACAATTGAGAAGCAGGCCAAGCGACTTTGGATGAATGGCTGGCGTGACGCCTTCGTCCGGAACCGAAGGTGCGTTAACGAAGTTGGGGTGTGCCGGATTGCCGCCCCGGTAACCACCAACTTGCAGGAACGAGAAGAACGATCGCAGGGAAGTGATTTTTCTCGCAACCGTTGCATTGGAAGCGGGGGCCGGCTCGCGGTTGCCAACGGTCCTGCCTCCGGATGCCAAGAGATGGTCACGCCATTTGGTCACATCGTCTGGGACGATTTGCGTCATCTCTTCGATTTGTTCCGGCTGAATTCCGCAGAATTTGAGGAACTGAACGACGTCGTTTCGGTAAGCAGTTCGGGTCGCCGTGCTTTCGGTTTTGTTGAGCCAGGCTTCAAATGCACCTTCGATCATCGGCCGAAGCTCAACCAAGTCCGTTGGCAACGCACCACCGAAGGCCGGCGGCAAGGCATTGATTGGTGAAGTGATCAAATCAGTTCTGTTCAAGGGGCTCTCCTTAGCTCATGTGTTTGGCAACGAAGTCGCGTATCCCGGCAATCATCCGTTCAATATCTTCGGCATCGATTTGGTCTGCACTTCCATGGGCCGCCGCGTTGCGGATGTCTGCCCATGCTTTGACTTGCCGCCAGATGATCTTGGTGTAGATGTCTGCTTTGCGGAGGTTGTCATTCATCTGGCTCAAAGAGAATCCGGTCAGGCCATTGTCCGCAACGATTTTCCGGAGCGTTGTTTCGAGCACGACTCCAGCCACAACAGCAGCAGCCGTTTTGCCATCGTTTTCGAGGTAGTGACCAGCTAGGTCTAACTCGTCGGCGAAAACCTCGGCATGGATCAGCTTGCGAAGATCGAACAAATACCCACCTTCGAAATCACTTTTCGCTGCGCGAAAGATGGAAAGGTTCGAGCTGAATCGTGCGATGGGATTGGAGCCAACAACCGCAATGGCTTCTTTAAACCGTTCAAAAGTGGTGGATGATTTTCCCGGGCAGCGTGATAGCAACGACAGTGCTTTCGTTTCCCATTCGACGACAGCGGATCCGTCAACCTTGTATTTGGTCACATTCCGTTCTTTCACCGGGGTGGTGAACATTCCCGGTGAAGAGGCACCACCGGACCGGACTTTTGAGATCGTCTTGGACATTGACTGAAGAATGGCTTCGCCTTCGGTTGCCAGTTCATCGAATCGTTTTTGGATCCTGTCCGTGGTGTTCATTCTCGTTCTTCCTATTGCCTACCCGGAAAGTTTTCGCGTGTCCTTTTAACCGCGTATAACCCACTTTATACGCGGTGAAAAAGAATGGCAATCGAAAACTATCGGAAGTCTTTTTTGTGGCCCTTGCCATCTTCAAGATGCAATTCAGTTCGCCCCCAATCTGGACTTCTTGTTTGGGGCGGGGCCAATTCGAACCGACGTCCTAGCTGACGCTAAAAGATCCGGGCGACAAATGCCGCCGATGTATTCCATGGCTTCGCGGAGTATCGACAGTTCAGCAAGCCACGCGTAGCCAGTTGAGCTACTGCCAGCGTTTCAGCTGACTCTCAATTTCACTCCGTTGCTCTTCGGTCTCAGCATTAACGATGTACCAACGTCCGATCTGAATCCAATGTTTTTCAAATTCACGGAACTCTTCCGGTGCGTTGAAAGCCAACGCGCGAACTGTCTTCGAAAAAACTTTCCAGGAAAGTCGGCCTCTCTGCGCCTGATAGGACAAAAAGATCGCCAATCGAGGCACGTCCCGTTGTGAGGCAACTGCTTTTGCAGCACGAACAAAATTCTCCTCGCGTCGAGGGTCTTTTGTCCATTCTTCATCCTCTAAGCTCATCAGAACAAACTCAGACGCCGCTCGGGTGCTTGTTGAACACTTACCATCGATCAATCGCTTGATTGCTCCACCAGCCTCCGGATGACGACTCGCTACCAACTGGTCCGCTGACCAGGCTATGATCATTGGGTTCGAATTCTGGATACCGTTTGTGTGCTTTGTCAAACTCTCTCCAGTGGTGTCCTCGACAAATCCGGCAAGTTCTTTTAGATGCTGGAAGTTCGCAGTCTCGGGCATCCCCGCTCGTTTTCGAACGGCACGCTGCCCCCAAAGGGATGTCAATTCCAATTCGAAAATTGGGTGAGGTGTTAATTGTTTACGTTGCCCTTTTCGCAAGAAACAAACCAACTTATCGCCTACCTCGAGAGGTGGTTCGAAATGCCACTGCAATCCAGATCCTTCCAACCCTGGATTTATCGGTAGCTCAATGATTTTCTGCTTGGGGGCATGTGTTTGGCAGAATGCGACCGCGGGTTGAGTCGACTCGTCAATTCGAATGACTTCGATGTCAGCGACCCAAATATCTGAGGTTTTTCCGGCACCGCACAATAGAACCGAAACAATAACGCCGGAAATGGCTCTTCTCCAAATCCCGAGAATCCGTGTCATTGTGTTGTCCAAGTTTGGTTTTGCAGAAGCTGAGGCATGTTGCCGCTAACTGAGGGGACGCGTCGTCCGTCAGTTACAAATTGCACCTGCGTTCCTTGAACGCCCTGGCCCGTAGGTGTGTATGCAAGCGTAGCGTCGACCGAACCACTCCCATCAAAAGACCATTCCCATGCGGCAAGTTGAGTCAACACGTCTGCTGATCCATTTATATTTGGACCTTTGGCTCTGACTGCAACGAAATTCCGGTGTTCCATCAGAATCTCAAAATTCGTCACGGCACCACCAAAATTGAAGGTGTCTGACGCTTTTACTTGTGGTGTATCGCCGGTTGCGAACAGGCCAGTTGCAAAACTGTTGCCGTCAACAATTTGAGTGTCCGTGGTAATATCCAAGACGTGGTTGTCATTTCCATCTACCCATGGTGCGGCAGAAACTTGAAACAGATCATTGTACCATTGGCTATTCTCGAGGTTTGAGATACGCCGAATGGTTTGCCCTTGATTGATAGCGACAGCATGTTTTTTGACGAAACGTGCTTGGTGGGTGACGCCGACCTCAATAAACTTTCGTCCCCTTTGACTGCCATTGACAGTCGGTCCAACAACAGAACTTACGCCAAGATCTGCACGCATTGCATTGGGCTGTGCTGCCGATTTGATTAGCAATCCACCTGGTCCCGCTGACTGCACCGGATTTCCGGACGTGTACGTTACTGTACTACCGGGCGCGAAGTTGATGGCTACGACATTTACGTCGAGCCCCCACGAGTATTCTGAGGTAGGAGCGTAGACCACATTGCCCACCGCGGGTGTGTTGGCCCATTTCACATCAGCTGAAGTGGCGGACGAAACTTGTACGCTGCCGCCAGCAGCGTTCCCCCAGCTACCCGTTTGTACGCCAGAAACCATGTACGTGTAGATCGAGTTTCCCGGGACATTTAGCGGTCCCGACAAGGAAAACGCGGTCACCTTGATTCGGTCAGTGTTCTGAAAGCTCGCGCTACCTTTCGACCAATTGAGTTGGATCTCGTCAGTTGCCTCCGCGATCCCTTCTACATAGAGCTCGGTCTGTGTCGCAGCAGAAATTGACGTCGAGGATAGAATTTGATCCGTGCGGTCGGCATTTCGCCACACTCTTAGATGTTGGGGAATGCTAAGCGTGTAGTCACCTCCTCTGGGTTGGTCCTTTAAGACGATGGGCAACAGATCGTTCTCGCCCACAATCGCGCCGGTTTGGCTAGCGTCCGCTGTGTTGTTGGCGTCGTAGTCATCGTCGTCATTATTGACGAGCACAAAAGCACCGTCTGTCTGTTCTTTGGATTCAGCCAACTCACCAGAAACAGCGTTCTGGCTGATCGTTTTAGCGTCGATATCAAAATCGACACCTACTGCGTGCACCTTGTCGACTAACGAACCTGTCCAACTGCCTCCGGAAATACTTGCCGTCACTTCTATCGGATCAAAGTTCGTCCGCCGCGAAGTTGCACTTACAGCTTCAAGGTAAAGGGTGACTGTTCCCCCCGGCGCCAGGCCAATGTCGCCAGCTGAAATCTGAGTGCCGCTCGCTACCAGATCAGCCGCACTGCGGCCCTGCGGCGCATCTTTTTTCCATAACCGGTACGCTCCAGTTTGTCCCATTCCGGCGTCATCAAAATCAAACGTCAGACTGGTCGTCCCTCCAGCAACACCGACGTTGGCACTCATTTTGATCTGAATGGGAGTAAACGCCGCTCCCGTGACTCCGTTGAAATCCATGTTGTCGAGAACACCGTCATTGTCCGAATCGCCGACGAGAACCTGCACGAACACTCCATCTCGGTTGCTAATTTCGAGGTGGTCCTCACTTGCGGTGCCATCAATCGCACCACTGTTGTCAGAGTCAACATCGAGATCAATTAAAGGAACGTGGAGTGTTGCTGTTCCGGTCGCATGATTGGTCCCGCTTCCGAAAAATCTTCTCTGAAGCAAGCCTGATGGGTCTTCGACAAAAAAGTCTGTTCCAGAAGGAGTCCCGCTACCGCTAGTCCACGTGGGATTAGCACTGTTATCGACCCATGCGCGATAGTCATAATCGGGATCGGGGTTGCCGTTTCCATCCGTTCGGTTGGTACCCAAATGACTAACGTTGATTGAATACGACTGCCCTTTTTCCAACGAGAGTTTCTCCCTCGCTACATCACCGTAACCTGCCGCCGTGATTGTCTGCCCACCAACTTGCATGTCCCAAATTTCTGAATTGCTACCACTGTGGTCCCCGACAAATGCGTAGGGATCCGCAACCATGTCTGCTGGCAGGCCGGCTCCTCCGACGAGAAGCCTCCGATCTTCAAGACGCTCAAAGAGTCGCCTGCGTTTTCGATTCGAGTTGCGTCCTGCTGAAGAACTCCGCTTTTCTAAGGTCTTCATAAACCTCAAGCTCCGCTTTGAATTTCTAGGTGAAGAGTAAGTCTACGACAGACGCCTCCGATGAGGTAGCCTCGGTTCGGATTGTAGCATTTTGATTCAAGTGAGGAAGATGTTGCGGGTCGCTTCTGCAATTCCACACGAATGAATGTGATCCTGCCGTTCCTGGGCTCTTCTCTATTGCCTGTTCGAACCATTTGCAGGCTGCCACAAGTCCGCTGCCCGGCGGCAAGCAGAAAATCGGCTCCCCCTGAAGGTCTCCTCCAATTTTCGGCTTTTGCGTTCAGCAAACCCGTGGCGGTCGCTTGGCATGTTCAACCCAAGCAAAAGGAGAAACTCATGGGCACACTCACCGATCAAGAACTCAACCAATTCACCGGGGACCTGGTTCGATACCGCCACCAACTCAATCGTAGCGTGATCTACACGCCAGGCGTTCGTCACATGGCCGAGAAAGGGGCCGCTTACTGGCTGATCGATGCCATTGTTAGCCATTTCAACAGCCCCGCATTCAACCGTGCTGCCGCTCGGGACTACCGCATCGAGACGATGCACTTTTGGACCTTCGAGAAAGGCCACGGGACCACAGGGCAACTCGTTGCCAGAGCCGATGGACCGGAGGAACCGTTCCTGGTCCAGAACATCGACTACACCGACTTCCCGCTCGAAACGATCAACATCTGGGCGGCGTTTGATGGCGAACACTGGACGCTCTATCTCCCCAGTGAGCACTAAACACAGCTGGGGCGTCGACGAATTTTGTTGACGCCTCAACTCAATCCGTGCCACAGATGGCACGCTATGGAAATAACAACGGAAGGCGAATCGATGACACGTATTCAGGAGACGACCGCCGCCACCGAAAGGTAGGGCGGCATGGGAAAAGAGTTTTTCACACTTGGTGCGAGCAAGGAGCTTGTCGAGTTATTCGATCAAGCCGCACGTAAAACCGGACATGGTCGTGGCCGCGTTTTCAGCGACTTCCTTACCGTTTCGCGTTGTGCACTCGCCGGCGGAACCATGGAGGACGAGTATCACGAGACGATCAAGAAGGGCTACACCGACGGTGATCCGGGCAAGCGAGCAATCGACACTCTCAAGACGGCGTTCCATCTTCTAATTGGGGCCATGGAAGATACGGGCCAAGACGTGCTCGGTGATGTCTTCCAAGGAGCCATCACCTACGGAGAAAACGGCCAGTTCTTTACGCCCGATAGCGTTTGCGCGGTCATGGCTGGACTTACTGTCCCCAGTGAAAGGACCGAAGAACGACGCAGCGTCAATGATCCCGCATGCGGGTCCGGCCGCCAACTCCTAGCCGTCGCCAAGACGCAGCCCCATTGGGAGTTTACCGGGCAGGATGTTGACCATCGATGCGTTCAAATGACTGCGATCAACATGGGCCTGAATGGACTGCGCGGATGGGCCGTTTGGCAAAACACGCTCACGCTTGAATGCAACCGCGTTTACAAGATCGGATTTGGCCTGCACGGTGGAATGATCCGCGAAGTTCCAATTGAAAAATCGCCTTTTGATTATCGGACGATCCAGAAGCCGGAAGCAAAGAACGCAAGACCAGGTGAACCGGAACGCCCCGTCGAACCACCCCAAGATCGACAGAAGCCATCGCAGCTTGATTTGTTCTAGCTGCCGTGGCATGGATGAAAGATCGCTTGGACTCTTTTTGTCCGTGGATGACTCACTTGGGCACGCTGCCACGATGAGGCATCGATCCGCAAGGGGCCGTGTACTCGGCTTCGCCTGCGTGCCGCACCAATCGCCCTTGCGGAACGACATCGCACCGCGGCTTGATCGCGGCCCGAGTCATCAACAACCAAAAGGAGAATCAAATGACCGATCAAACCAACCAGCCAGCAGCAAAGCTTCGAAGCGGAGGGATCGAGGCGACGATCTGGGCCAACCCAAAGAGTGAAGGCAAAGGCTTCCGATATTCCGTCACCTACAGCCGCAGCTATAAGGTTGATGACCAGTGGCGAACAGCCAGCAATTTCAGCGAGATCGATAACCTCAAACTCGCTCGATTGGCTTTGAAGGTTCAAGACCGAATCGATGAGCTGAAAGCGAGCGACAAACTGAGCTAAACGGAGCAGGGCGGTTGATTGATCGCCCTTTCCATTCACCGAGAGCTGCTGCTGCGGAGTGATTCCTTTCCTCTTGCCCCTGCCGGAGGCGCAAAAATTTGGGGGCAAAAGTGTCTCAAAAAGGGTGTCGATGCAAACCGACACGCAGACGCCCCAAAATCCGGTTCTAAAAACGCTTGGACAGTGTCCCAAAAAGGGTGTACCCTTTTTGGGACAATAACATAGAGAGAAGTTGAATATGACACAGAACGAAAAGCTCAGGCACCTCGTGACACTCGCTAACCGGGGACGGGCAGGTGGGGCGAGTGGTGGAGAAGCCCGGGCGTGGGCGATTGCAGAAGTGCTCCTTGAGAACGTGCCCGGACTGGACGGGAAAGCAACGGCTGCAATTGCGGAACTGATCAGTTTGATTGAGGAGAAACCTTGGCTTGATTGGGACGAGATCCGCGAGGAAGTTTTGGATACGCCTGCAGCACCAAAACCCGGTAACGAATAGGGGGTGAGTGTGAGCATCGCCGCCTATATCCGTGTTTCTTCGACCGGGCAAAACGCCTCCGGGCAGAGGGCAGAGATAGAGCGTTGGCTCGATGGCCAAGCCATCGCAGTCGAAGATGTTGTTTGGTTCGAAGACAAGAAAACGGGTAAGACGCTGGATCGTCCCGGTTTCGACGCGATGCAAAAAGCGGTTTTCATGGGCGAAGTGAAAACCGTGGTTGTGTGGCGGCTCGACCGTTTATCTCGGTCACAGGTCGACGGGATCAACACGCTTGCCGATTGGTGCGAGAAGGGCATCCGTTTTGTAAGCGTCACACAGCAGTTTGATTTCAACGGCACGCTCGGCCGAACAATTGCCGGATTGCTCTGGGGCATCGCCGAAATGGGACTAGAAGCGATCAAAGATCGCCAAGCCGCAGGAATCGCCGCAGCAAAGAAGCGGGGCGTCTATCAAAACAACTCGCGCCCGAAAGGAACAACGAAAGCGAAGCCGGATAGGGCAATAGCATTGCGGGAGCAGGGCATCCGCCCTGGAGAAATCGCGAAGATGCTCGGCGTCAGCCGTGGCACCGTCTATCGGTATTTGGGGACAGCAAAACCGTAGAAGTCCATTGGAGTGTGTCATTGAGCGGCAGCGGTTAAACTTCTCACGGCTACGGACACTGTAATCTATCAAATCCCAGAAGTAGGAAATGCAACGATGAGACCACTCGAAGATTGGGTTCGCAGTTCGGCGGGCGAATACGTGAGAGCCATGCAGCAGCTGGCGGAAGAACAACCACATTTGGCAGAAGAAGATCGACGCTATGTTGCTGCAATCGCAGTAGTCATTCATACAACGCAGATCCAGACGCAGGTTAGCGAAGAAGAACTGAAGAAAGTGTTACAGAACAAGTAGCTTCTCAGCGTCCGATAACTTGGGACTCAGTCGAACACACCAAAGCGGTCGCCGAACGGTGAGCCGCTGTTTGCTTGAAATAGGCGAGCAAATTGCCAGTCCCCATCGCCCGGCCTACCATGAGGACGAAAACCGCGTTTCTCCACAGGGCATCGTGCAATGAATTCAAACCGTCTCGACGACATCCGCTCGCAGCTCGAAACCGAGCTGGAATGCTCGGCCGCAGAAGTCGGCCGCTTAAAAGCAGAGCTTGCAGCCGCGCAAAAGGATCACAAAGCGATCACAGACGCGGTGAATGCATTGGGTAGAAAACCCTCGAGTGCACCGAAAAAACCTTCGGTGAAGAAGGTCGACATGAAAAAGGCCATTCGCGAACAGCTTCGCGATCAACCATCACCGTGTCCGGTCGATGAGCTTGACGCAGCATTGCGTGACCACTTCACGAGAAAAGGGTGCAGCCTGACAGGTTTCGCCCTGAGGCTGAAAGAGGTTTTGGCTGATGACGAGATCGAGCAAACAGAGGCAGGCATTGCGCTTGCGGCTATGCCTGTTGGAAACGGCTAATGACGAACTGAGCTAACTTCGAATTCCGAAAGTCCCAAGTGTCCATCATGCTTGGGGCTCTTTTTGCGCTCGAAGCGTAGGGGGTGCATTTGCGGTTCATTGGAGAGGCACGAGAGAAGGGATGATGCGGTGGAGATTCATGGGAAGAGGCGTTTTTTGTTGCATATGGAAAAGAGTTCTGATAAATCAACGTAGATAAACGTATAGCCAGATGTGTTTTTGCGACTCAGAAACACCGCTTCGCGGTAATTCCTGACCCCCAAAAACCCTTATCTGGCAAACCTACGCGGTTTGATCGCGTCGCCGTCAGCATTCCCCATGCTGCTGAACGGCCTACGATGAACCGTGTCATGACACGTCATGTCGGTGCATCGCAGAACAGGGCATTTCTAGCCCTGTATCGCTCCGCTTGGCCATCGTTTCGACGATGGAACACGACCAAGGAACGTCCTTGGATGCGGGGCGGCTTAGCGGTGGGGGCAAGAGGGAAAGGAAATGGCTAGACCGAAGAAACACGCTTTAGAACGTCGCACGGAAGAGGTGAACACACGGTTCACTCTTCTCGAGCTTGATCACATTCAAAACGAAGCAAAGAAAGCCGGGCTATCGCGTGCCGCCTTTATTCGCAAACGATCCCTCAGCGAACGGATCGTTGCCCCGCAAGTACGAGGTGTTGATCCGGCAGCGATCATGAAGCTCGACAAGCTCATTCAGGAGATCAACGCGATCGGCGTCAACGTGAACCAAATCGCACTTGCCGCCAATACGGATCGGCGAGTTCCGCTTGGTTCTGAGCACGTGGCCGATGCGTTGGACGCAATGCGTCAAAAGGTCGAAACCACGCTCGATGAATTGGTGAGCGGTGATGGTTCCTAAAATTCATGCTAAAGGAAGCGGCTTCGGGGGTATCACCCAATACGTGCTTCACGACAAAGACGCCAAAACGTCGGAACGCGTCGAGTGGACAGAAACGGTTAACTTGGGCACAAAAAACCCTGAAACCGCATCACGTGTGATGATGGCTACCTCAATGGATCAGGACAGGCTTAAGAAGGAAGCCGGAGTGAAAGCCACAGGCCGCAAATCCAAAGACCACGTTTTGCATGTCACGCTCTCGTGGCATGCGGATGAGCGGGAGGGTCTCAGCAAAGAGGAACAAATCAAGGCGGCAAAATGGTTCATGCGTGAGATCAAAGCGAGTGACCGACAAGCTCTGATCGTCAGCCATAAAGATGAACCGCAGCCGCATGTTCACCTCGTAATCAATCGGGTATCGCCGAAGGATGGCAAAATTCTGCCGTCCAGTTTCGAGCGTTTGAACGCCTCGAAATGGGCGGAAAAGTACGAGCGAGAACGTGGGAAAATTCTTTGCCACAATCGTGTGATCAACAACGCCGCCAGAAAACGCGGCGAATACGTCAGGGGTGAAAAAGACTTGCCTCGTCCGCTCTATGAGCAGACAGCGTCCGTCGCCAACGACAACACGAAGAAAGCTGCTTTGCTGGCCGAGCAACGCAAAAAGGCAGCAGCGATCGCCAAGGAGCAGCGAGAAACCAAGACGCGGCACCGCAAAGAGTGGCAGCAGATGGAGGCGGCCGCAAAAACGGAACGTCGAAAACTCCGGCAACGGACCAAAGCAGACGCCGCAAAGGCAGTTCAGCGGGTACGGGATTCGTATCGCGAGAAGTGGGCACAACAGCACCATGAAAAGGAAGCTGCCAAAGCGAAGTTTGACGCGAACGAGAAGACGTTACGTGGACGGATTGAAAACGCTCGCAAACTGGTTGCATGGCGTGACGTCCTTCGCCGAAAGACGGAGACGCAGCGAGCCACAACAATCGGAGCGACGTTTCGGGTTTTGGCAAGCGAAGGGGCGAGGAGGGAAGCCCTCTCGCGTCAGTACAAGGCGAAAGAAGCGACTTTGAATCGTCAGCAAAAGGCTGAGGAAAAAGCCGCCGCTGAAAAGATCAAATCTCAGCTTGCCGAAAAGCAGGCGGATCAACGCCGGGCATACGAACAAAAACGAAACGCCACGATCATGAAGCACAGGCTGGAAACCGCAAAGTTGAAAACCAAGTGGAAGGCTCACGAGGCTAAGCAGCAAGCCGACTGGCAGAAGCTTGCGAAAGAACACCCTAGGTTGAATCAATCCAACGAGAACCCTAGGGGGTTTCCTCCGAATCAAGATCCAGGCGAGTTGCGAAAGGTGTTCAATCGGTCAAAACGTAGACGATCCAGAGACGAAGGTATGTCGTTGTAGAATGGCTGACGCTGCTATGATCTCTAGCTCCGTTGCCTGCACCGAGTAGTTTTCCCCGACACTTGGTGGAACAAACTGATTTGAAACCCTTCGATCATGCCAAACGACGACTTTGATCTCTTTGTTGATGTGCCTCGCGGCAGGCCGGATACGCCCGGCATTGGCGACCTTCCGAAGGTAGCATTTGCAAGCCGTGATGACATCCGACGCGAACTATCGTTTGCGAAGGGCAAGATATTCTATGGAGCGATCGATGCTTGGATGGTGTCGTCCGGAGTGAACATGGCGGGGACGCCTATGCGGCACGCGAAAGCGTCGAAGCACAACTTTGTGGGGCATGTTGATGATCGGCATGTTTTTACCGTTGCGGGGAGTCGCTCTGGCAAAGGTAGAGCGGTTTTGATCCCAAACATGTTGCTGTGGCCTCACTCCGTGATATCGATCGATCCAAAGGGAGAACTCGCCTCGGAAACTGCATCTCATCGGCATCGGCACCATGGTCACAAAGTGGTTGTCCTTGATCCATTTCGAGTGAGCGATGTCGACGATGCGCTTCGGGGTGGGTTCAATCCACTGCGTGGTTGTACAGAAGAGAACCTGATTGAGCTTTCGATGCTGATAGCGGACGCACTTGTTGTGACGGATCCTGGCTCGAAAGATCCACATTGGACTGAGGCCGCCAAAGGGATTTTGCGGGGGCTTATTGGCCATGTCGCAACGGCAGACCAATTTGCCGGCGACCGAAACCTCGGGAAGATCCGCGAAATTGCCTGCAGCATGGAGTCAAGCACGGAAGACGAATCCGGAAATCGCATTCCAGGTGCTGTCGAAACAGGAATGATGCAAAACGATCGTGGCGAAGGCTTCATTCAACGTTCTGCTTCAGATTTTTTCAGTAAGCCATCCAACGAGCGTGGATCGGTTTTGTCCAACCTGAACCGCAATTTGATGTTCTTGGATCTACCTCCAATCCGCCGCAGTCTCGAACGGTCAAGCTTTGCACTGAGTGACCTCAAGACAGAAAATACGTCGGTCTATCTTTGCCTTCCCGCGCGTCACATGGGTACTTGCGGGCGTTGGCTACGCATGTTGGTCAATCTGACAATTCAAAGCATGGAGTCGACAAGTCGTTCGAAGAAAATGGACGGCCCCGTCCTGATGGCTCTCGATGAAATGGCCACACTTGGGCACATGCAATCCATTCTCGATGCTGCAGGGCAAATGGCTGGGTTCGGCCTCAAGCTGTGGGCATTCTGGCAAGATCTTACGCAAGCAAAGGAAATCTACGGTGAGCGTTGGGAGACGTTCATAGCCAATGCAGGCGTCATGCAGTGTTTTGGGAACACCGACCCAACAACAGCTGAGTGGATTTCCAAACGCCTTGGTCAAGGTAGCGTGAGAGTCAAAGAACCAAGGCAGATGAACGCCAGACAGGCAGCGACAGATCCGTTTTCAGCAAACCGAAAAACGGAGATGAGCGATCTTCTTGCTCCACATGAGGTGGCGAGGTTGTTTGCGCGGGAAGATCAGCTTCATCGACAATTGCTGTTTGTTTCGGGAATGAGCCCGGTCATTATTCAAAAAGTCTTCTACGACACGCACGAGAAGGAAATGAGGGGCGAGCCGTTGCTCTCGTCGCAGGACCTGAGCGATGCGCTCGATGATTAGACACTGTCCAGTGTAGCCCCATCGTGCAATGCGACAAAAAACGCGACCCGAACGCGGGCGGCAACGCTCGTTAGACGGTTGCCTTCGAATTTCATCAAAACACGTTGGTTGCAACCGTCGAATCCCCACTGGACCATCAAATACGCGAGGTCTGCTTGTTCTGGGTCTTGCTCCACCGTAACACCGAGATCGTCTGGACCGTTGTGATAGAATGAACGGACTACGCAGTAACGGATAATGGTACGAGACACGAACAGCCATCGTGAAACAAATGTCAAACCAGACAGCAGATAGGCAAAAATCGCAGTAATGCAAATGCGAGTCCAGCTGCCGAACATCAGTTGCTCAAACGGAACGCCGATTGCGCGTTCGTAATTCAACATCCAGAGCTTGTACATCGCGACGGCGATCACACCGAACGCGAGAAGCACGCCCCGCTTGTGCCGTTCCCGAAAGATGGGAGAGCAGTAGATGACCCAGTTCCCTCGACCGTTTGTCATGAGTAGCGGCCATGCCCCCAACCCATCATCGACGTGACAGCGGTATCCGAACTGGGAGCCCACTGCCGCAATGACTTTGAAAATGATCGCGTCGTACATGTTTCGCCAACGAACCCGAACCGGACTGTTTGATCAGAAAACGCAGTCTACCTCAACGAAGAGAGGCCATGAGCACCCCGACAGAAGATGACGAAAAACGACCCAAAACCGAAGATAAACGCGTTCTTAGTGAAACCGAAGTCCAGGACAAACTTGCCCAATTCAAGCAAGATCGGTTGGATGCGATTCAACAAGAGAATGAGGAGCATGAACAAAAACTTGCCGATGAGATCGCCGAACGCGGTGCTGAACATCCGGATGTTGCATTGATGGAAAAGAACCATGCCAAACGCGTGGCTAAGATGTGCAACGAATTCGAACCATCAGTCGAGGAGGAGGAGGAGCGTTTAAGGTCCCAAGGTAAAACGGAGGAAGGCGACGAAAAACAATCTGGTGAGCAGCAGGAAACGTCGGCCCATCAGTTGACACCACCTCGCAAGAAGGGGCATACGCTTGAGATGTAGGACACAAGTTTGACACGATCACCGTGTTCATGAGATCATGAATCATGAAAGAGCTAGAAAAGACTTCAGCGGATCCTGAACGGTTTAGATATTTGGACCCGCGCTTCGCTTTCCAGCCCAAAATGGACATGCTTCTGCGGTCGACGGGTTTGCAATGTGCTTTCTCGCTTGCCATTACGCCAGTGCTGAGAGCAATCGCCGACACCCTCACCAAAGATGAGCTCACCTACTATTGGTCGTGGGTCGATCCAAACAACGTCTTTCACTTCGAAATCTGCGGTGGTAAGACCCTGCGGGACAAGGCAGTTGTCATTGTGACACGAGGTCCAGGTCGCCAATTTGTACTAGAGATGAAACTCGCTCATTCCCTTCGCGAAATGCGACTCGTCAATGTCGAGGGAAACATCACGCGCAGTGGTTGGAATTTCGAATTGCCCAGTTACCATCCGTCGATCGAAGACGTGAATGCAGAAGCAGCAATCGAAATGTCCGCACTTCGGATGCTCTTTGATCAGCACCAAAGTATCGGTTGCACCTAGGGCCTTCCCTGGAGCTTCTTGGATTCTGCGGCGAACGTCTGGTAGACGAGTACATTGGCTCCCGTGCGATGTCGCGTGCTGCCTAAAATCAAACTCGCGCAAAGACCGGTTCGCGTTTTGGGGTTTGACATCAGCCTTTTGGCGGTGCGAATGCTCGCTTCTTCAATCTGCGAGTCTGACATCCAATCAGGGATAATCGCTCCTGCGTTCCAGCATGTTTCATAGATCCAGATCTGCACCTTGCTCTCCTCCACGCAGGAAGCAAGCTTGTCACGCACTGGCGTCTCAAAACGCATGTCTTGGAGCAACCGTGCTTCTTTACCTTCGCTAACCATCTCTTCGATAACCGGAGCTACGAGATCCGCATATTTCCTGGTGTTTAGGATATCGCACAACCCGGCACGCCTTTTGATAGCAAAATCCAAGGTTTCTCGAACCGCGCCGTTGTAGTCGCTCAAGACTTGTTCGTCGGTCTCAAAAGCTAATTCCGGGAAGGATATGTCACTTTGGGAAACGCGGAAACGTGTAGGAGACAGGGATGTGTTCCACGCGGCAAGCGGGTTTTGGTCGACACCAAGATCGATCGGATTACCCAACCTCATCACATCGACCGCGGTTGCTAACACGTCAATGTCCTCAACGCTTCCAGTCGATGTGTCGACTTTTTTCCAGCCATCGAGATTCATGAGCGCCGTTTTTCCATCCTGCAACATGACGATGGCTGGTTCTTCGGTTTGCGTGCTGATGCGTCTAGAAATGGCTCTATCTATGAAATAGAGGTGTAGCCCGACTTCGCTGATACCTCCTGATTTGACGACGTAAAGGAACGCATTGTCGTTGATCCATGTCGCCGTAGAAGCAAACTTCGGTAGTAATTTGGTCGAATCAGTCGAGATGTCGACGATTACAAAATCTTTTGAGCCGCTCTTAGGATCGGAGAATACGCTCTTGGATACGCTCTGCCAGTGTTTCCCGATAGTGACGGCGCACACAACCTTCGAGCCAAAAACCTTGGCGATCCAAAGTTCTTCGCCAAAGTTGTCTCGAGTGGGATTGCTTGGTCCCAATCCACAAAAAAGCGTTTTAGTCCTCAAGGTTGGCAGATGGACCGCCAGCAAGCGATGTCCGTGGGTGACAGCTAGAAAAACGTCGTTTCCAATGACAGCGGTTTTTCGGTTGTCTATCCACTTCACGGGGCGATCTGTGTCTCTCAATGGTTCCGACAGCGATTCCAGGATCGGTAAAGCCCTTGAAGGTGCATTGTTTGACACTGCTGGGTGCGAAAACAATTCGTAGTTGGGGATCGCACGTGCTTCACCTGTATCCAATTCGGTGAACCGAATTTCTTTCGGGTTGATCTCCACCATCAGAGTATCCGTCAACTGTAGAGTGGTGCTTTCATTCTCGATCGGACTCGCTGGAAGCTCCAAAACCTCGTTTGTGCTTAAGTCCACCTGGACGATCGGTTTTTTGTCGTTGGATGGATTTCGGAACGTGAGCACATTCCTGACCCATTTGACAAATTCGAGGCGATCAAACACTCCCACTTCAGTGATCTGATCACCAAGCACAACAGTCTCTTGATTCCAGTCCAAACTGGCGCGGAACAGGTCTCCATCCTGGATACGAAATGCACGTCGATTGTCCCACGATATAGTCACGGAGCCGTCGTCAAACGGCAGTCTTTCCTGGGTGTCCAATATTGGATTCCAGATCTTCCCGTAACGACGAACAGTTCCGATGGTCTTCTCGTCATCGCCACCCGGCGAAAAGAACAAAGCTGAATGCTTGATGGGGCGTATGTCTTGCTGCGGGAAATAGACGGGGGCGATGGTTTCCCACGTTCGCGAGTCGACTAGCACCTTTTCGAAATCCCGCGATGTTTTGTCAGCTGGAACCTTTTTGACCAAAACCAAATGCTCAGGGTTCTCTGTCGCCGTCCGTATACGTTCTTGCAAGCCTTCAATCCGCTCTCGCTCTGCCTCGATCGCTTGGCGTTTTCGTTCAGCTTCCTCCCTTTCGAGCCGTTCTTTTCGCTCCTGTTTGGCTTTTTCTTCGGCAAGCCGCTTTTGCTCTGCCAGTATGGCTTGCCGCTCCCTCTCTTCTTCTTGCCTCTGCTTTTCAGCTTCAGCGGCCGCTTGACGCTCCCTCTCCTGTTTAGCAATCAGATCTGATCGTTCTTGAAAATCGTCAGCGACAAGTCCGGTGGCTCGCTCCACTTCATCAATCTCGCCATTGTCCGCACCCAATGGGAGGGAGTTCCACGCGGTGGATATAGTCCCTGTTCCGCTACCACTAAACCACCAAAGTGCTGCAACGATCACGACTGCAGCCGCGATCATTGCCCGTTTTTTGTCTTTGGGACGTGCATCAAGGCTGCCCTGCAATCGGTCGATCTCGTCACCAATTGCAGCGGCTGCCGTGACTTCGGTTGCTATTGAAGGGTTCGATGATTTGTTGGGATCCTGTCTCAGGCTGGCGCCCAGCAGCGAATACTGTTTGGCAATTTTTTGCCGAGTGGCTTCAGCCGAAACCTTCACCTTTGCTTCAGTGCCAAGACGAAGAGCTTTTTCTTTCAGCGTCTCGCTGTCAGATGTCTCTTTGGTTTCTTCGAGCTTTGCAAGATCAGAGCGGAGCTGAAGGATTGTTTGAACGTACGGATTGTCTTTTCCAACAAGTCCGTCTTCTATCGCCTTTCGGCCAATCGCCCTATCTGCTTTCGGCAATGCCACAACCTTCAGCTTCGTAAGACGCGAGCCATCGGCGGCAACGCCTGCAACCGACTGCAAACCCTTCGAGAGCGAAGGCTTTGCCGGCTTCTCCTCCGTTGGAGTAGGCGTGCTGACAGCCTCACTCGTAGTCGTCTCGAAAACGACGACCAATTCAGCGCGTACATAGGTCGCATCGTCGGGACGGCGAATGGGCGTTTCTCGATGGATCTTTCCCTTCCCGGCCAAACGTTGAAGCTTCGACCTTGAGACCGGTCCAAAGTCTCCCTCAATGGTCTTGATCAACCACTTATCCTCAACGGACTTGTTCGCATCGCTCATGATGTCATTGCTCGTTTGATTACGTCCAAGGTAAATACGCTCGCTTCAGCATTGTTCCTAGTCCGGAACCACGTGATGTTCCGTGCCCAGTATCAATAACGACCCATCCACTTTTCAATTCGAGCTGCCAGGTACCGGCAAAAAGGCTCCAGAAGTTGCGTCCTGATGTGATGACGAATTCACTACCTGCCCCAAAACAAACGATTGACCGCGGATCAAATGACTCCTCACCAACGCTACTCTCAGTCAGCACTTTTGTGCTGCGACTTTCGGCCTGAAAGTAGATAGTTCCCGGACCAGACACCGTGTGAACAATAGATTGCCCGACGGAGAAAGCGGTCAACGAAGCCGAGACACGTCCGCCGTCAAACGTCGCACCGATCAGGCCCATGATCTTGGATACACGCGTTCCAACAATCTGCTTGTCTTGAATTTCAACCCGAATCAAACGCTTCCCCTGTGGAGCAGCGATAGTCGCGTTGGTGCCAGCTGGCACTTCTTTCATGAGCAGCTTTCCCGAGAGAAGCCTTGCTACCAAACTTTTCGTTGGTTGCGGGAAGCTGTGCTCAAGACGCTTTCCTGATTGAAGCACTTCTTCGCAGATCCAGCCTTTTTTCTCTTCGCAAACCACAAAGTGATCCTGCGTCTCGACAACAGGTTTCATGCGATCGGTCGGTAAATAATGGGTTCATCTTCGTCAGTTGCGGCCACTCGCAGGAAGATGCTTGCGAACAATCTTGCGAGAAGCAAAATCAAAATGGCCGTTGTCAGCGTCGTCAGAAATGCAAGGAATGACAGCACAGCTTCTCGCCATGGTGACGGTGTTTTCATCGAGAACTCTTTGACGTCCGTCGTCCATTCAACAAACTCGATTTGCGGAACGCCTAGGAAAAATACAATAAACCCATCTTGAAGGGTTGGTTCGCGTGCGACCGGAACAACCCCTTTGATGCCTGGAATATCCAGATCAATTTGGTGAGACAGTCCGGCATCGACCAAAGACATCGCCTTTTGTTGCAGCCAGTGCGTCAACAGGAACCCAGGGGCCATCATTGCCATCGCCAGAACCACTGGCCCCATCGCACGCGAAATGTTCTTCGCTCGGCATGCATTTTGGACCAACGTCACTGATGGTTCATTTCGAAGCGTGAGCCAGGTCCCGAGTGCTCCGCCACTGATGCCAAACGCTACTAGAAAGAGAATGAGTTTTGGCCCCCAGAAAAAGAGCGAGCCTATGCTTGCGGAGTAGGTGAGCAAAACGGTCACCGCGACGACAAATCCGCAGAGCATACCGCCCTTCATAATTTGCCGCTCAGTCAAAGCGTTCGAAGCGTTGCTTATCATTTCCTCTCGTTCCGAAACGGCGGCCCACAAAATACCGCCGTACGAATCCACCACCCACGTTATCAATGTGCTCACGATGAGGATGACGAATATTTTAGGGACGAGCGTTTCGATACTCCATGATCGCATCGACTGGGAGAACGCCGTGTGAAGCAGCAAAATACAAAAACCTGTGATCGTTCCCAGCATCGCTCCTGCTACAAGAACCTTTTTCGAGACCACAATCTGCTGGAATGCTAGTGGCGAGGCTTGCTTGTCCTGCAGAAGCAGCCGCCCCGTCAGAAACGCCATGCTCAGTGCTGCGATGCCAAACACGCTACAGAACAGGGTCATCAACGTAGAACGGGTTGGCATTCCCGGCAAAAGCATCGAGACAGTCACACCGCCGGGATCGCTTACAGTGAGCTGCTTCTCCCCAAGGGTAGCCGCGACCGTTTTGCTTTTTAAATCGATGATTCGCTTGTCCGCGTCAACGAAAAGCTCGTCCACCAGGACTTGATCGCTGAAAACGGCCACAAGCTCATTAGGACTTGCACTGCTGTGAAAGTTTCCATTGGCAAACTCCTTATTCGCGAGCGGCCAAACCTCGTTCATCTGACGTGCATTCGGTATCTCGAAGACGAGTTTGCCACTCTCGAAACCAACGCGGACGACTGTGTACCGACCCGCAGCGACGTCGCCAAACTCAAAGAAATGAAATCGTTGTCCGCCGAGCTTGTAGAGATAGGATCCGCCTTGCATAGGTTGGGACGCCTCCGCTTCGGGATCGTTTGATTTTTCAGTGAAGAAAAATTCCCTTCGCCCAGATTTGTCCGGCTTCGAGAAAAAAAAGGCACTCGAATTTTCAAAGCCCTTGGATGTCGTCTGGTTCGTCGTAATTGTGCCAACGAAATATTGGGAAAAATCTAAGTTGGTATCAGGCGGACGGTGATCAAACGTAACCGTATTGCAACCTCCGAAGCCAAACAAACAGATCGTCAGAACTCCGATCCGAAAAAGATGTGCGCCGTCCGTCGTCGACATCCAAGCTTTCCGATCAGCGTCACGAAACGCTCGTGAGATGGAAACAACAGACACAGTTACTTCGCAGGTCCGGTGACCGCTGATTCGACTGACATCGCCACGCGAAATCCAATGGTCGAGTGCCGCGTATAGGGTGCCCTGGAAGACCGACTCGCGCTTCGGTGATGAACAAATTCGTCAGTGATACTTCCGCCGCGTATGACGTGCTCTTTCTCGAATTCCGCTCCTTGTGGATCATACTTTGGCGATTCCTCGTAGTACTCGGCAAGGTATTTGTCAGAACACCATTCCCAAACATTCCCGTGCATGTCAAATAAGCCGTAACGATTCGGTTTGAACTGGGCCACTTCGCGTGCGACGTAGCTGTTTTCGAGATTGTCGTATGCACTGGTGGACTTCATCCGTTCCTTACACCATGTGTTCTTCCAAGGATACCTACGGTCCAAAACATGGTTGTAGGCAGCCTTGAAGCCGCCGCGACAGGCGTACTCCCATTCGGCTTCAGTTGGCAGTCGATAGGTCTTTCCTTCCTTTTTCGAAAGAGCCTCGCAAAATGCAACCGCCTGATGCCAGCTAATGTTTACAGCGGGAACGTCGTCACCGGGATTGATGTAGTTGGAACGACTACCACCTCTCAAGAACCACGTTTCTTCTCCCATCACTGCAATCCACTGCTTTTGCGTGACCTCGGTTGTGGACATGTAGAACGTTTGCGTCAATTGCACGTCGTGTTGAAGTTCGTCCTTGTCACGCCCTTTTTCGTCGAGTGGCGACCCCATCTCGAATAGACCAGGCTTGACTAGGACCATGGTCTGCCCAATACCGTTGTCGAATTTGTCGATCAACTCTTCTTGTCCATGCACAGTCGCCAACGATAGCGAACAAATAAGAGCCACTGATGGAATGAATATCTTCTGCATAACGACTGCCCTGTGCCCCTGTTCGTGTTTGAAACTACTTCGCTAGATCGCTATTTTGTCACGCGACCACCAAAACTCCCAGATTACCAGTTCAAGCCCCCCCCCAAAACCGCATTCAAGCAACCACTACGTGCAATTCCGGGAAAACTCTCCATGGTTTTGTTCCGGTGCTCGGCACGTTCTCGTCGCCTGAAATTCTTGCAGAATACTCATTCGCGTGCGATAAACACGGTCATGGATCGTGAGACTGAACTTGATCGCTTCAAACGCGATATCGCCCTGCCCGTCTTTTGTGCGGGTGAGTTCGGCTATCGGGTTGTGCCCAAAAAGACCTCGCCCAATTCATGCTTCATGAAGAACCCTTTGACGGGTTCCAAGATCGCAATTCAACGCAATGCCAAGTCGTTGCACTGGACGTATTGGAGTGCGACCGATCCCGGCGATCGCGGCGGCTCGATCGTCGACCTGGTGCAGCATCGAACGACTGACAATCTCGGCCAGGTGCGAAAACGTTTGCGTCCTTGGGTTGGTGCGTGCCCCTCGTCTTCCCTTCCCATTGCCGATGACGTCCCGCATGACGTGACACCAACGCAACCAGACGTTTTGGAAGTGCGGATGGCTTTCCAAAACGCAGTGCGGCCACTGGCCGCCGGGCAGCATCGCTATCTGAATAACGCTCGGCATTTGACTCCGGAGCTGCTCAGTGCTCCGCCCTTCACTGGTAGCGTTCATTCGGACAAACGCGGCAATGCCGTCTTTGCCCACCGGGATCAAACAGGCGTGACCGGATGGGAGAGCCGAAACGACAAGTGGAAATCGTTCTCCTCGTCCGGGTATAAATCACTTTGGTTTGCATCGCCGCCAGCAAACAAGCGGCTTTGCCTTGTGTTTGCCGAGAGTGCTATCGATGCCATCTCTTACGGCTGCCTGCACCCTCGAGCAGACGCGTGCTATCTCTCAACGGGCGGTCAACTCTCTGAACTACAGCGTGAGCTTGCCAGCTCCGCTATGACCAAATTGCCATCCGGCGGCGAGATAATCATCGCGGCCGACAACGACGCCGGAGGCGAGACGTTCACCAAGAACTTTCGTGACGTGCTGCAGCAAATCGGCCGGGATGACCTGCATTTCAAAGAGCATGCACCGCGATGCGATGGCGTCGTGAAAGACTGGAACGATGTTTTGAAACAAACCCCCTGCAATCTCCTCCTCCATCAAAGCCAATCAAGAGGCTTGGATTTGAATTGATTGTTGGAATGGTGAGCGTTGCTCATGGCTTCGCCAGCCTCAAAAACATTGGGGGCGTGGCTTCGGTGAACCCCCAATGTCTCTGATCTAGTCGAAGCCAAAACCAACTGTCTAGCCGGAACGGCAATTCCGAGGTTGGAAGCAAAAGCAATTTTGGTCTGCTGGGATGCTGAAATTGTCAAAAAACTCCCTTATATTGGGGTGACACCACCCCGCTATCACTACATGTAGTGATAGAAAAGAAGAGTGACAACCACATGTGGTTGGCGACCCCGAAAACATGCTTTTTGCTTCATTGACTTTCGGATCTGAACGCTTATGCATTAGCTGGCGGCGACACGTCTTTTCCTTTTTTTCAAGGAGATGTGTCCATGATCAAGATACCGCCCTCTCATCGCCTACGCCTAACTCGCAAACGGTATTCTCCGTCAAGGCGAAGTATCGTTTCGCTTGAAGTCATCGTCGTTCTCGTCCTGACCAACACCCTCGTCTACGGGTGGTTACTGTGGGCAACGTCGAGTCCACCCTGACCGCTTACGTTGATGGAGCGTGAATTGTCAACGGAGACCACATCGAGTGCTACACCCTCGCGCTTTTGCAAGTAAGCGAAGATGGCGGATAGGTTTTCAGATCGTGGATTGCCGTCCTTGCTCAGCATTCGCATGAGGCTTTGCGGCTTGAATTCACCAAGCCCTTTGGCCAAGCCTTCAAAACCGATCGTTGCGGTGACGTAGTCGCGAAGCGTCAACCGTCCAAGTGCTGCTTCGCCGTTGAGAAAGGCAGCAACGGCAGATCGAAGCATCGACACGCGAAACTCTGGATCGTTGTCTGCCTTCTCTTTGATTGTGTTTTTGAACTCTCTTGTGCGTGTCATTTCTCTTTCCCACTCAGCCCACCATTCACAACATCATCCGGCGTGACGATCCTCAAGTGCGTGAAGCGTTTGAAGTGCTTGTCATTGAAGGTCAGGAGACATGTCAGGCCATGATGATCCATCGCAGCGACCAACCGGGCATCGTGAGCTTGTTTGCCAATCACCTTGAATTGCCCCACGGTTGATTTCCATTTCTGGAAAATTCCTGGCTCGTCGTCCATCAGGTGATTGATTGCAATCAGTTGATCGATGTCGGCGATCGCCCGTGTTCCACTCAGGCCGAGTCCATTGTCTTGGACAGGGCGTGTCACAACGACGTGATACTCGTAGAGGCATTGAGGCACCAAAACCCGCTTATGGCCATCTTTGCTAAGGCGAGCCAACGCATTGAGCGTGAGATCGTGCTTCGGATCACCCGGATTCGCGAGACGTACCAGAATATTCGTGTCGCATAGAACCTGCATCAGATGCGGTCTGGATAGATGCTGTCCCGGCTGTCATCCACAAAGTGGCTGACAGGATCGTGGCTTTGGGCAAATGCCCGCAATGCCTCGATCTGTTGATCAGCATCGACCACGTCATCCGTCTTCGTGACGCTTTCGGCCTTGTCGCGTATTGCTTGCTCGATGAAGGCGGCAACCGAGGTAAAGCCGAGCGTGATCGCCGCTTTTTGAGCGAGCGTTTCTGTTTCGTGTGTTAATTCAATGGTCATGATCGTGTTTCCTCATTCCCCCCAGAGTCTCACAGCATGGGGAAAAAGTCAATCTTTTCCGGGCACAGAACGCGTCTGTGGCTCCTCCAATGCATTCACCCCACTCGGGGTCGAAAATCCCATTCAAGCGCGTCAGCGTCGAGATTTGGGGCAAGCTGGAGGCATCTTCGCCTTGAGCGAGATCATCGATCGAGTATTCAACGTCACCGCGAACCATGCCAGACGTTCTTCAAGGACGACTGGCACGCATGTGACCTTCGTTTTTCAGCATCCCGCCTGCAATCACGTCCTCGTGATTCGGAAGGGCTGCGGGTTCCCAATGCGATGGAAACCCGGCCGAGGGAAGGTTAGACCCACTCAGGAAACCTCGTTTCATGAGTTATCCACATCAAAATGCATCATCCGATCAATGCTTCAAAGCCAAAAGGCGGAACGAAACCGCCCTGCCTACTCACGCTGTCTGAAATTGCGTTTCGCACGGTAAATACCGTTGCTCTGGGGTCACTTTGAAATGGATACCGGAGTGCTGGGGATAGTTTGGAAATCCCTTTTTCGTCGCCGTAATCCACATTATTTCGTTTGCAATTCATTTGCCTGCCATTCGCGTATCCCACGTGAAAACACGTGCAAAACCACGCCATTTGCCGTACTCTCAGCAGTGGCTCAGGGCTTGGTTTTTCAGTCCAGCATTCAGAAAAGGAATACCGGAGTGCTGGGGGTACTTTGAAAAGAATACCGGAGTGCTGGGGGTAGTTTTACCGGAGTTCTAGGGATACTTTCCGGCACCCAATACCGGAGTGCTGGGGGTACTTTCGATCGAAAATACCGGAGTTCTGGGGATACTTCGTCGCCGTAAACCCTTTGTCACCAAAGGCTTGTTTTACTGTAACCTTTGTTATAACCTTTGTTTAAGACTCAACAACTGTTTTCCATGTTGTTGTTTCTTTTGAATTTGGTTTCTAAGAAGGCAGGGACGCTTCGATGGCGACAGCAGTAGCACCAACCAAAGAGGTTGAGAAGTTTGACCGCACGCAAGGGCGGGACGAGCTGAACCTTGCCGAGTTCCCCCTCTTCTATCTTGGTCAACGTGTCCCCAAGGGACTAACGAGCCTCACTTACGAAACCGAGCTTTCAGACACGGTACGAAACCGAACGGTCAATCGAAGATTCGAGATCGTCGCGACTGAAAAGTACGGCTTGCCCACGGTGGTTGATGCAGACGTTTTTTTTGCCCTCATCCTGATCGGCAAGCAAACCCACAATCTGACATCCCAGACGATCTCATTCAGTCGCTATCAACTGTGCGAATTGCTCGGATGGACGCAAAGCGGAGCGAACTACAAACGCATTGAAACAGCTCTCAAGAAATGGGTGTCCACCACGTTATTCTACGATCAGTGGTGGGACAAAGGCGAAGACCGTTTGCGAAAGCTGACGGGCTTTCATCTCTTCTCAAAGCTTGAGCTGAACGACCATTCCGGACGCACCAAGCAATTGGAGCTTCCCCTCTCCTCGTTGCGACTATCGGACGAGCTTTTCCAGAGTGTGACGAGCGGAACAATCAAGCGTCTCAACCTCGCTGATTTCTTCCATTTGCAGCTTCCGATCGCGAAACAACTCTATCGCTTTCTCGACAAGCGGTTCTACCGCAGGAACACCCTCACCTTCGATTTGCAAACGCTCGCGTTCGAGCACGTTGGGATGAGCCGCAACTACGCACCATCCAAGATCAAAGACAAGATGAAGCCAGCCATCAAGGAGCTGGTTGACCTCGGGTTCATCGAAGACGCTTCCCCGGAGGAGCGTTTCACCAAACGCGGGCACGGCGTGTACGACATTCATTTTAGGAAGGTCGGCGGCGAAACGATTGGTGTCTTGCCGTTGCCCGGCTCCAAAGCAGAACGCAGTGAAAATCGCCAGCTTGTCAAAGCGTTGGTTGATCACGGCGTCACCGCATCGACCGCCCGTGAGTTGGTCGAAAACCCTGACATCGAAAACGATCACATTCGGCTGCAAATCGAGGTGCTCGAATGGAAGATTGCAGACCCGGGCGAAAACCCGCCAAGTCGGCCGGGTGGATACTTGCGAAAAGCCATCACGGAAAGCTACGACCCGCCAAAGAATTTCAAGCCAAAGCAAGAGCGTGAAGCAGAGGCAAAACGCGTCATGCAGGCGATGAAGGAACGCAAAGAAGCGAAGGCACAACGCGACAAAGCAGAACAAGATCGCCTTGACGCCGAGGCCAAAGCCAAGGCGAAACAACAGGCTCGCGTGAACGCGTACCTCGCTAAGTTGTCAGCCAATGATCGCGAGACCTTGATTGATCAAGCGATCGCAGATGCTCCCGAAGGCATGTTCAAAAGCTATGCCGTTGCTTACCGGAGAAATCCGAAGGTCGGGGCGATCAAAAAGGTTGGATACGACGCGATCATTGAAGCACACGTTTTGCGTCTTCTTAGCACGTCCGACGAGGCGTGAGCGTGCCTAGCGGCCAGTGGCCGCTAGAGCGTTCTATCAACAGGCTTATCCCCAACGGCCAGTGGCCGCCGACGATTTTTCTTGCCATCGACGTCCTCCGCATGGCATCTTGAATTTACGTCTAAGTGATTCGGCCGTTTCGGCCATCATCGTCACTGACACCGTAAATAACGGGGTTTTTTGAATGGCGGCCAGTGGCCGCTGACCAGTCAAACGCCCTGCGTAAACTGTAACGGCCAGTGGCCGCTAAGTGATCCGCCTGCCCTCTTGTGGCCGATCACTCAGCTATCACCAGCCCAATCACGGAGGACATCCAATGGCTAAAACTATCTGCGTTTTCACCAACAAGGGAGGAACCGGAAAGACGACCACCGTCACGAATATCGGTTACGTGTTTGCAAGCCAAGGAGCGAAGGTTCTCTTGGTCGATCTTGACCCGCAAAGCTCGCTTTCCAAATTCTTTCTTGGTTCAGAAGCTGTCCATGATCTTCACCGATCCCAAACCGTCGCCGCCCTGTTTGATGACACGTGTGAACCGACCTTGAAAGACCTGGTTCATCCAACAGCATTCGACAATCTGTTTCTCACGCCAGCCTCAGAGCACTTGAAGAAACACAACCACCCTGAACCGCACAAGCTTGGACAACTGCAGTTTTCACTTCAAGACTTCGTTGCTGAAGCGTCAGAGCATTTTGATTTCGTCATTTTGGACTGTCCGCCGGACGTTTCCAACATGCCGACATGGGCGAGTTTGCTCGCTGTTCAGTTCGCCGTTTCGCCAATCCTGCCAGAGCGTTTCAGCATGCAGGCAATCGCAGGCGTAGACAAGCAACTTGCAGCCGCCCGCGAAGTCAACAATCGTTTGACGTTCCTTGGTTACTTCCTAAGCCAACGACGCTCGCGGATTAGCCTTCACGATGCGATCGAAGACAATCTTCGCGGGCTTCAACGCGACCGCGTTTTTGACACAGTCGTTCCGCAAACGATTGCGATCAGCGAAGCCCAGCAAATGGGCAAGCCCATCACCAACTACGACAACAGCACACCCGCCGCAAAAGTCACCGTGCAACTCGCCGCCGAACTCTTGGGACGGATCGCCAACATCAGCCAGCAAAGGAGAGCAGCATAATGTCCAAAGCAGACAGTTTTACGTTCGATAACTCAGACTTCAGAGCACCCACGATGGGACAGGACGCCGCCTTTGAAATTGAACCTCGCGCGGTTGGCAAACGCCGCATGATGAATGTTGCCAAGATTGATCTCAATCGCATCGTCTCGCGTCCACAGGTTCGCGAAACATTCGATGAAGGTGAATTGCAGGAGCTAGCCGATAGCTTGGCAAGCAAGGGTCAACAGCAACCAATCCGCGTTTGGTGGGACGCCAATGAAGGCGGGGATGGACGCTACATCATTTTGATGGGCGAGCGTCGTTACCGCGCCGCGAAGATGGCGGGCTTCGCTGAACTTGAAGCGGTCATTCATGAAGGGGCATTGACTGACGCAGATATCACCGAGCTACAGCTCATTGAAAACCTGATCCGAGCGGATCTCAATCCGGTTGAAGAAGCGCGAGCATTCAGAAAAATTATGGATGATCGCGCCGCCGCCGGATTGCCCGCAACCGCCAAAGATATCGCCAAAGAAATCGGCTTAAGTGACACCAAGGTTCAGCGATCGGTGAAGCTTCTCAAATTGCCCGCCGCCATTCTTGAAGATGTGGCAACGGGCGACATTCCCCCAAGCCTTATTCGGCAAATGTGGCGTCTGCCAAATGAAGCCGAACAGGCAGAATTGATCGAACGCTACAAAGCAGGGGAGAGCTTCGGCGCCGTTTCGGAAACCGTCAAAATCAAAACAACGGGCAGAGCTTCCAACGCCCCTCGCACCAAGAAGTCAGTCACGATTGACGGCATCAAAATTGAAGTGACTGCCAAAAAGAAGGTGACGCAGGCTGAAATCGCTACTGCGATGAAGCAGTGGATCAAGCAGATTTCTAATGACGGTCGGAGCAAAGCTGCTTGATCAAGAACCACAAAACAAGGAGCAAAGGAATGCTACAAGAACTTTTTGAAAACGTCAGTATCGAAGGGCTGGTCCTGGGGACGGCAAGCGTCGTCGTCGGCGGCTATCTTTGTTACATCGATGGAAAAGCAGCCGACAACTCGATCGAGACCATAGAAGAGACCTACCTCGTTCCAGTGCAACGCAACGACGATGATAGGCGTGGAACAGATAACATCTGGTCGACGCCGAGTCGGAACTAATGCGTTAAGCCGTTATGGGGACCGATGAGCCTTTTTCTGATTTCCCACTTCCCGAACTAAAAAGGCTTTGCGGTTGATGTTCTTCAGTCGTACTAACCAACGGGCAATCAGTGCTCACGTCCGATTCTTTCTGATCGGTGATTGGGAGCGATGACTGCTGACCATGCTCTTCAAGAACATGGTCAAGGCCGTACCGTCCGAAGATTCTTGGAAGCACGAAGCGGTTGGTGATCCAGTCGAGAACTAAGGCACCGAAAACGCCGACGACTGTGGCGCCCAAAATCTGTACTGCAAGCATCCTATTCTCCTAATCCGTGGTAAATGACAGTAGGTCAATTGGGATTTTTCCAACGACTTGCTGACGTTTTCGAGCATGGTCAATTGAACGGAACACCTTAATAGCGGCCATTGCAAGCGTCAGTACACTCAGGCCAAAAAGAACCGTTTCCTTGAATGAAAACGCGTTGATGTT